>JALOQI010000017.1 GCA_025453435.1 Candidatus Omnitrophota bacterium | reverse complement strand
AACATCCTGTTTTTGTCAGGAACACCTTGGATCTTCTTTTTTTAAGCTCTTTCTCAAAAGCGGAATATACATCGTTGGCGCCGTTGCCTATGCCGCATGTGCCGCAGCCTACAGCAATACGGCCCGCATCAGGCATGTATTTTTTCAAACCGTTTGACCGTATTACCTCCAGTTCCTCAAGGCTGGTTATCTTATTCATCTTTTTTTACCTCCGCGGCAGGATTTGGCGACGATGTCTTTTAGCTTATTCTCGGTCATATGGCTGTAAATACGGCCGTCTATTTCGACTACGGGCGCAAGCGCGCACTGGCCGAAACAGGCTACGGTTTTCAGCGTGAATTGATTGTCCTGCGTGGTCAAAAATATTTTTTCGCCTTCCTTTGATTCGTCTTCGCGCAGGCCCAGGAGCTTTTTAAGGTAATCCAGAAGGTTCTTCGAGCGGCGGGTGTGGCAGGCTGTGCCCCGGCATATCACGATCGAATGCTCGCCTTGAGGCTTTAGATTGAAAAATGCGTAGAAAGTGACTATGCTGTATATTTTGGAAAGCGGCGTGCCTGTCTTAAAACTTACATATTCGAGAGTTTCTGTCGGAAGGAATTTATGCGAATGCAACTGTTGGACCTCTTCCAGTATGCCCAGAAGAGCTCCGGGGGCATTGTCGTATTTGTCGATAACGGCGTCTATCTTATTTTTAGACAAGTTACCCGCGCAAGCTGTGGCCATAGCCTCCCCTTTGTTAAAACTTGGGGACGGGTCTGATTTTTTCAAGCGAGCAGGCTCTATGTTAAAAATCAGAACCGTCCCCCGTTTTCAGCTCCCAGTTTTTAGATAATCGTCTATCGCCTGGGCTGACTTGCGCCCCGCGCCCATGGCGGTTATAACGGTTGCCGCGCCGGTGACTATGTCTCCGCCGGCGAATACGCCGGGAATAGAGGTGCGGCCGTCGTCATCAGCTTCGATCTCACCGCGTTTCTTTACTTTCAATCCGGGCGTTGTGCGCGGTATTATTGGATTCGGGGTATTGCCTATAGCTACTATAGCTTCGTCGATATCTATCGTGAATTCGGAACCGCTCATTGGCACAGGGCTGCGCCTGCCTGAGGCGTCGGGAGCTCCAAGTTCCATTTTTATGCATTCGACCTGCTTTACAAAACCGTTGGCGTCGCCTATATAGCGAAGAGGATTCGTCAACAGCCTGAAATCTATGCCTTCTTCCCTGGCGCGGATGACCTCTTCTTCCCTGGCAGGCATTTCTTTTTCAGACCTGCGGTAGATCAGATATACGTGGTCAGCTCCAAGGCGCAAAGCGGTCCTTGCGGAATCCATTGCCACATTGCCGCCGCCTACCACAGCCACGTTTTTGCCGCGCTTGACAGGCGTATCGTATTCGGGGAATTTATACGCTTTCATGAGATTCACCCTTGTCAGGAACTCATTTGCCGAATAAACGCCGTTGAGATTCTCTCCGGGTATGTTCATGAAGTTAGGCAGGCCTGCGCCTGCTCCCACAAAAACCGCGGCAAACCCGTCTTTGAGCAATTCATCGATCGTCATTGCCCTGCCTATCAAAGCATTAGTGACAAACTTCACCCCCAGCTTTTCCATAAGCCGGATCTCGGTTTCGACGATCGCCTTGGGCAGGCGGAATTCAGGGATACCGTACACCAGGACGCCGCCGAGCTTATGATACCCTTCGAACACGGTAACGTCATAGCCTTTTTTGGCCAGTTCCGCAGCGCATGTCGCGCCTGCGGGCCCTGATCCGACAACCGCGACTTTTTTACTGTTTTTGGCAGCAGGCTCAGGATGTGCGGACTTGTTGGCGGCGCGGTTCTTAAGGTCCCAGTCTGCCAGAAAACGCTCAAGCCTTCCGATGGATATCGGTTCGCCCAGTTTTTTCATAACGCATAAAGCCTGGCACTGTTCTTCCTGAGGGCATACGCGGCCGGTTATACAAGGCAGAGAATCGTTTGCATGCAGGATATCGATGCCCTTCTGAAAATCTTTCTCTTTTAACGCTTTGATGAAAGCCGGGATGTCTATGCGCACGGGGCAGCCGTCCACGCAGGGCTTTTTAGCGCACTGCATGCAGCGGCCGGCTTCCTTTACGGCTTCTTGTTCATCATAGCCCAAAGGGACTTCATCGAAATTTTTAACGCGCTCCTGCGCGGTCTGTTCTCTCATCGGAACTGCTTTTTTATCTACCGCCATTGTTGTCTCCTCGCTGACAGGTGCATTCCTCCGGCTTATATGTCTCAAGCCTCTTCATCAACAGCGCGAAATCCACCTGGTGCCCGTCGAAATCAGGGCCGTCCATGCAGGTGAATTTTGTCTTCTCGCCGACGCTAACGCGGCATGCGCCGCACATTCCCATTCCGCAGACCATCAGCGAATTCAAGCTGACTATGGTCTTGAGACCGTAAGTTTTTGTCATATCGCACACAGCCTTCATCATTACTGCCGGGCCGATGGCGAAGACTATATCTATCTTGCTGCCCTGTTCGATAATGCCTTTGAGCATATCCGTAACGAAACCTTTTTTGCCGTATGAGCCGTCGTTGGTCGCGATGACCAGCTCATCGGACACTGCCTTCATCTTGTCTTCCCAGAAAATATGTTCTTTTGATCTGTACCCTATGATGGAAGTCACTTTATTGCCTTTTTCCTTCAATGCGCGCGCCAGAGGAAATACCGGAGCTACTCCGATGCCTCCGCCGATGACTACAGCATGGCCGAATTTCTCTATCTCCGTGGGATTTCCCTGAGGCCCGAGAAGATCATCCAGGAAATCGCCTTTTTTCATACAGCCGAACGCGCACGTGGTTTTTCCCGCTTCCTGGAACACAAGGGTTATTGTCCCTGCCTTTCGGTCATAGTCGGCTATCGTAAGTGGCACGCGCTCGCCTTTTTCGCCGGTACGCACGATAACAAACTGGCCTGCCTGCGCCTTTCGCGCGATCATAGGAGCATCCATCAACACATAGTGCATCTTGGGTCCCAGAACGTAAGTATCAAGGATCTTGAACATTATTATCTCCGGTTAAACCGGGGTCTGACCCCGAAGTTCATAAGTATCATGAGCTATCTGAAGCTCTTCATTAGTCGGTATGACGTATACCTTTGTCCGGGACGAATCCGTGCTTATCATCGCCTCGGTTTTTACTGCCTTCTCGTTGCGGGCCGCGTCTATCTCTATGCCCAGCGACTCAAGGCCCGAAAGGACCTCTTTCCTGATCATCGAGTTGTTTTCTCCGATGCCGCCGGTAAATATAATCGCGTCGGTCCTGGCCAGCGCCGCCATATAAGCGCCTATATATTTTCTTATTCGATAGCAGAATATTTCGATAGCGGTCTTTGCCCGCAGATCCCCCCGCGCCTGGGCTTCGACAAGATTGCGCATATCATTTGAAATTTCGGATATACCCAGCAGACCGCTTTTTTTGTTTAAAAGATTGTTGAGCTCCTGAGAGGAATATCCTTTTTCATTCAAATAAAATATTATTGCGGGATCGATATCGCCTGACCGCGTGCCCATGACAAGCCCTTCAAGCGGGGTAAAACCCATGCTCGTATCGATTGACAGGCCTTTTTCCACCGCCGCAATACTGCATCCGTTGCCCAGATGGCAGGTTATGAGGTTGAGCTGGTCTGTGCCCGTGTTAAGCATGCCCGCAAGCCTTTTAGAAACATATAAATGCGACGTGCCGTGAAAACCGTAGCGCCTTATGCCGAATTTCTTGTAAAGGCCGAACGGGATCGCATACAGATATGCTTTGGGAGGAAGGCTATGGTGGAACGCAGTATCAAAACATGCCACCTGGACAGCATCAGGCAAAAGTTTCCTGCAGGCCATTATGCCCATCAGGTTCGGGGGATTGTGCAAAGGAGCAAGATCGGAATACTTCTTGATCTTTTCTATGACCTCATCCGATATCAGTACCGAAGCGGTGAATTCTTCTCCTCCGTGCACGACCCTGTGGCCGACGGCAGATATTTCGCTTGCGCCGGACACTACTCCGTGTACAGGATCGCTAAGTATCCCTATTATGAAATTAACTCCCTGCTCATGGCCCGGGATAGGCCTTTTTTGCTCCAGATCGCCTTTAGAGCTTTTCTGGCTGAAAAAAGAAGTTTCCTCTCCGATCTTTTCCAGGAGGCCCCGCGCGATGACAGTGCCCGCGGGCATATCGTACAGCTGGTATTTTATGGAAGAACTGCCGGAATTTAGGATGAGTATTTTCATTAAATGCCTTGTAAAAAAAACAGAAAAAACGATACCTTATTTTATCACGGCAGCTGTTTACGTCAAGAACAGAACCTGGCGCTTTATCCGGCTTTTTGTTTTCTTAATATCTTTAAAAATACAGCCGCTATCTCCGGGTCGAACTGAGTGCCTGTGTGCGTTTTTATCTCCCGGATAGCCTGTTTGAGCGACATCTTATCTTTATAAGGCCGCTCGGAAGTCATGGCGTCGAAAGAATCAGCGCAGGCGATTATGCGCGACATCAGAGGTATTCGGCCGTTTTTGAGGCCGTCGGGATAACCTTTTCCGTCGAACCGCTCGTGATGATGCCGAACAATCGGTATGACATTTTTTAAAAACTCCAGGGGCGTAAGGATCTGCGCGCCTTTTACAGGATGCAATTCTATCATGCGGCGCTCAAGAGAATTGAGTTTACCCGGTTTATTCAGGATAAAATCCGGGATGCTGATCTTGCCGATGTCATGTATCTCCGAGGCATAGCGAAGGGTGCTGAGTTCATCCGAGCTCAAACCCAATTTGCCCCCGATCAAAAGCGCATATTCGGTCACCCTCTCCGTGTGCCCTTGAGTATAAGGGTCCCTTGTTTCAAGGGTCAGAACAAGCGTCCTGATAGTATTAAAATAAGTCATGTGCATCTGGCGGGAGTGCTCTGACTCGCGGATGATCACAGCGACATAAGAAGCAAAAACCCTCATCAGGTCGATCTCTTTTGACTTGAATACGCGGGGCCTGCGGCAATACGTAGAGATGACGCCAAGGGGCTTTCCCTGGAACAATATCGGGACCGACAGGATAGAGCGCGCGCCTTCCTGCCTGATTATCCTGACCAGCTTCATCTTTCTGACCGCAAGGTCCCTGTCTATATCTTCTACAGATATGGCCTTCTTAAATTTAAAGGCCTTTCCGCTGACAGCTTCGCCGATCTTGATATCCGGCAGGTTCCTGATCATATTTCTTCCGATGAAATACCTGGAAACTACGGTCAGCGCGTTTTTTTCCTGGTCGTAAAGCCGCAACACGACTATATCGGTGTCCAGAATGCCTCGTGCCATGCGCGTGACCATTTCATACATCCGGCTGCAGGGTATTACTGATATGAGATTTTTATTTATGCGGAAGATATGGCGGAGCTCCGATTCCCGGCAGGAAAGCTGGTGTTTTAAAAGATCCACCAGCCTTTTCCAGGACCTGCTGCTCCGGGCTGCTGGCATTTTTCTGCGGCTGTTAAAGCGTTTTTGCGCTGGCATATTTCATATCGTCTTTGTATGAAGAAAGCTGTTTTATTCTCTTTAGCATATTGGGGTGGGTGCTCAAAAGTTCCATGAATTTATCGGCAGTTCTCAACCTCACGGTCTTGCGCCTGACAAGGTCCAGTTCGGCTGCGTCTATTGTGCCGCTTGCGTCGCGGTCGAGCTGTTTTAATTCCCGTATCTCCTCCCACGCCCTCGAAGGATCGCTTGCGAAAAACGCCTTTATGCCTTCGATCTCGCGCAGCTCTTCCTTGTCCATGCGCGCGGCGCCGTAAACGAGCTTATACAAGGCTGACGCAAGGCTCGAAGGGCTGTTGCCTAAAGAGACCGATCCGCGGTCTGCAAAATACTCCCTGATCCTCGAAGCGTACAAAACCAGAAGGTTGGTGATAAAATAAAAGAGAAACGCGGCTATGCCTAAAAGCATCGTATTCGAACCGCGGTCGCGCCTGTTGCCGTAAAAAAGGAACTGAAAAGCCAGCCGGTACATGATCATCGGAATAACTGAAAGGATGGTAATGGTCAGAACATCCCGGTTCTTAAGATGCGACATCTCGTGGCCTATGACCGCTCCGAGCTCTTTTTCGTCCAGCAGGCGGAGTATGCCTTTTGTAACGCATATCCTGCCGTCTTTTATGCCCCGGCCGAAGGCGAACGCATTGGGCAGATC
This sequence comes from Candidatus Omnitrophota bacterium, assembly GCA_025453435.1. Next base: position 1,631 of record JALOQI010000017.1, on the reverse strand, counting down.
GCTGGGAGACACCCCTATTTTGGGTGTCTGGATCTTCGCCTTGCGGGCCAGGTCTTCGACTATCCTGAAGAGCTCCGGGCTTTCCTGCTTTGTCAGATACCTGACCTGCATTGTCCATTCGACTATCTTCGGGCCGATCATATACTGAACGGCCATCATTCCTGCGGATATAAGCAGATAAAAGTAAAAGTTGCCCACGCCCAGGTATGCGCCGACCATGACCACGGCGGCATAAATGATCGCGAACAACGCTCCGAGCAAAACGAATAAACGCAGCTGCAGGCCTATCATTTCAATTCCTCCTGTTTCGATCTGATTTTATTCTACCCTGGCTTTTACGGTAAGCCGTATTACCGGTTTATCAAGGGAATCTATGTTGACATATACAAACTGCTGCACGGCTCCGGTGTAACCTTTTGTATCGAGCTTAACAGTGACTTTCGTGCTTTCGCCAGGCTTGAGCAATGATTTCTTTATCTCTGACACAGTGCAGCCGCAGGACGTCGTGGTGCCTGTGATATTCATGTCTTTATCCGAATCGTTACGGATAATAAAATCGTGCGAAAGCACCTCTCCTGTGCGCACTGCGCCGAAATCCCGGAGAATCGAGTCTTCGCCGGCCGGCGCCTGCGAAGCCGGGAGCGGTTTCAGGACGCTGCCGGGAGCAGGTGTTGTGCCGGGGGCCGGTGTTGCGCAGCCGCCGAAGACGATCAAACATCCTGATAATGCCAACGATCTCACTATCTGCCTCATCTATCCCCTCCAGATAAGAAATACGGCTAACACAAAGAACATGATTGCCAGCAATGATTTCGTAAGGACAAAATGCCTGTGGAAAAACTTCGAAAATTCTCCAGAGTTCACGCCTGCCAGCGCGCACAGGAATATCACTATAAGCGGGGTTACGAACATCAGATTATATAAAACCAGATACCACGCTGCCTGTAGTTTCATCCCGGATGACTTCAGGACATACGAGATAGTCGGCAGATAGAGTTGCCCGGTACACACAGCTTCCAACAAAGACACCAAAAATCCTGTAACAAATGCCGTCAGCAAAATCGCGGTCACAGGCCTGCCGGCCGCATCATTGCCTTCGGTCTGCCTCCTGCGGTAACCCAGGCCTATGACTTTGTGGATCTGGTTCTTTACGGAAGCCGGCAAAGCCAGGATCATGTTATCTGTCGAGCGGGTTTTTCTGAACTGCATTATATCCCGCACTGCAAGAATTCCAAGGATAAGCGTGAACGCCGCAATAATCCAGTTAAACGCCTTGCGCACCAGCATAACGCCTTTTATGCTGTAAAAAAATCCGAAAAGCCCAAGTCCCAGCAAAAGATATGTTAAAAATACAGCGAGAATGAAGCTTGCGCCTATCAAGGCCGTATCCCTGCGGGAATATCCCTGAAGAGCGAGGAATGAAATAAAGAATATTATTACGGTGAACGCGCACGGGTTGATGCCGTCCACAAGCCCTGCGCTTACGATAATGCCCGGAGTGAAACTCAAAAAATGTTTGACCAGGTCCGCGGCAGGAAGCGGTTTTGCCGCTGCTTCGGCTGAGGGTGCGGGTGATTTATCGGCCACTGCATTTGCCAGATCCCGCGCGATCCGTTCCTTGCCGATAAAAA
>JALOQI010000016.1 GCA_025453435.1 Candidatus Omnitrophota bacterium | reverse complement strand
ATTTGATTCACGCGCATCTATCTGTTTAAGCGTCTCCTCGAGTAAAGATCCGGGATACAAACCGGCCGCTTCGCCTTCGAGCGCCCGGGCATCGCGGGTCCTGCCGCTGCGGATATAGCTTATGTAAAGCGGAACATATATTTCCAGCGCGATGCCTTCATCTTCTAAAGGCGATAGCCCGCTTTTTTTTAATCTTTCAAAACCTTCTATCGCGCCATTATAATCGCGCGTATGGAACGCCATAAGGCCGCGCATATACTCTACGATATGGCTGTAAGGAATATAAAAAACGCCTCCAACCGCCTCCTGCCCCAGTTCCCTCCTCAATATCGAGTATGTTAATTCCTCCACCTCTCCTTCGGGATAAAGGTCTATCGTCTTTTCCATAAATGATACCATGCCGGCCGCGCCGTCAAGATCCCTCGGCGGAACAATAAGCGCTCCGAGAAACTCTACCAGGCCGTAAATAAACCTGGAATCATCGGCGTATACGCTATCGGGGTGATCTTGCGAAAAACGCAGACAGGCCAGGCGGGAATCGTCGAGCAGTTTTAACTGCTCCTCGTCGGGTTCGCGAACGGACACCCGGATAAGCTTTGTCAACATAGCCTCGTAGGCGCCGTCAACGCTGTCATAACAAAGCCCCGCTGGCACGAGTAATAAAAATATCACCACAAAACAAAGCACGGCTTTTTTCATTTGAATTATCGCGCCCTAGAAAAGTATCCTCTGGCGCAAAGCCTGCATGACAAAACCGGTTAAGACCTGTATCACGGCATATATCTTAATGTACTTGAGAGGTATTTTTTCGACCCATGCCCCGATCTTTTGCGCCGCGGTCTTTTGCAGGAAAACAAAACCCTTATATAATAAAAGTAAACCTGCTATCAGGACCAGCAATGCCAGAAAACCGTTCAGCCTGTTTATAGCGGATACCAGGAACCCTCCCAGAAAAAGGGCCAGCATCACCAAATATGCCTTGAATATTCCAAAGCCCCTTCCGGCCAGGCTCTTTCTGGCATAATCGGGTTTCCAGATCATCAGAAGCCCCGAAATGATAAGGAACCACGAAAGGATGATTATAAATATCTGGGTATTGCCGAAGATCCTGTTGATCAGCGACCTTAACACATTCATAGACAGCCTCCTTAAAACATATCAGAATCTGATCGAACAGCCCGCAAACCAGCCCTTAAGTTCCAGTTTAGCATAATCAGGATCGTCCTCCGCTTTCATTGAAACCATCCTGTAGCCGCCGCTTACGCTCACATTTTTGACCGGCGCCCATTTCACGCCCGCTTCAGCGTCTAGAAAATATCCGTACGTGCCTGCGGACATCCCTGCTGCTTCGCCGTAAAAAGACAGCTCGGTTAACATATTTCTGGATTTATAAGGCGCTGAATCTTTGAACGGATTTACCGTAAAAGACAATCCTGCAGTCGGCAAGCCCGCAATGAAATCCGTGGATTCGGAAATCGACAATGCCGGCGCATCCAGAGAAGCCTCGCCGGCAAAACCTTTGGCTTCGAGTATCGTGCCGATCTTTACTTTTTCATCCATGGTATTTATGAATTCCCATATCCATCCCAGCCCGAAATATTGCAGGTCCAGATTTGATTTGACCTGCGCGCCTGCGGTGTATGTTTTGCCGTCGAAGGTTATAGTCTGAGAAACGGTCTGGTCGCCGTCAAATTCCGCTTGAGTGTAAAAAGCCCTTATCCTGCTGTTAGGCCCCGTGTGCCATATAAAACGGGCTTCGGGAAAATCTTCGTCCTTTATGCCAAGCTCCGATTTAAAATTCAGGTTGCTGCCTATAATTCCTGCTTCTGTTACTTTAGCTTTCGCTGTCAGATCAGGCATCCAGTATCTTCCTTCAAATTCAACGTTCACATCCTGCGCGCCGACATTGCCTGCCGCGCATATCAGAAAAACACATACCAACGCCATCTTTTTCAACATGCCGGTTCCTCCTTTAGGTTATTATGGAACTCATGGATCCTGCTGTCAAAAACGATATCCTGCTGCCGCACAGGCCGCCGCAGAGTTATGCCCGCGAGGCTCGTGCACCTGCTAAGGGCCACATACACCTGGCCGTGGGCGAACGCTCCGTTGCCCAGGTCTATTACTACATTGTCGAACGTCTGCCCCTGGCTTTTGTGGATCGTCACCGCCCATGCCAGCTTTACAGGATACTGCCTGAACGCGCCTACGATGCTCTCTTCGATCTTATCTTCCTGCTTATTGTACTCATATACGATCTTGTTCCACTCTGCCGGTTCTACCGGATATGCTTTGCCGTCTATATTAACAGATATCGAGTTGGAAAGCAATGCGCAGATAGTCCCGATCGAACCGTTCACCCAGCGTTTTTCTGGATCGTTCTTAAGCATCATGACCTGGGAGCCGACTTTAAGCCGCAAGATGCTGTCGGTAGGATAAAATGCGCTGTCAAAATCCCCGTCGACCTCTGCCTCGTATTCAAAAAGGCCGGTACTAAGTTCCGAAAGGCGCCTGTGGTTTATGGATCCCGCATCCCTGTTGGTCGTTGTCAAGGTGATATGGCCGGCGGATTCTTTGCTTTCGCGCCTGCTCACCCTGCTGTTCAAAAGCGTAAAATCATGGAGGCAATACCGGTTATCGCGTATATTGTTCAAAAGGTCTATGAATCGCGGGTCTGTCTGCCGGAATATCCGCGTAAGTTCAACGCGGTCGAGCAGGATCTTATCGAAGACCTCCGCGCTGAAAAAATAAGGAGTGGGATATTTCTCCCGGTAAACCTGAGACTCGTCATTCCCGACTATAGGAGAAAGCTGGAACAGATCGCCGAAAAATATCATCTGCACTCCGCCGAAAGGCTCGTCCGGCCTGTCGCGGTTTATGCGCAGGGCATGATCTATGCCGTCAAGAAGATCCGCCCTGACCATGGAAACTTCGTCGATGACAAGTGAATCGATCCGTTTGAGCAGTTTGCGGTTGCGCCTTCGCCGGATCGTGTCTTTAGTGATGAACTTCGGGGGAAAACCGAAGAAAGAATGAATGGTCTGGCCGTTCACGTTGATCGCCGCAACACCTGTAGGAGCGAGAACCACTGTTTCTTTTGAAGTATTCTGAAGAAAATACCGCAGGAGGGTCGACTTGCCGGTGCCTGCCTTGCCTGTTACAAGGATGCACCGGTCAGTCTTTTCCATAAGATCAAAAGCCCGGGCGAATTCGAGGCTCAGCTGGAAATCCGCCGGAAGAACATGGGATTGCCTGTATGAAACCATTCAAGATCCTATTTGCCTGCAGGCGCCTGCAGGACCTGGCCGGCTACAGTCTTGAGAGTTTGCAGAAGTTCGGTTGTAGACTGCGAGCCCGGCATTATAGCCTGCTTCAGAAAACCCAGTGCCGCGTCGACGTTGATGTTTTTATTGTTCGCGATTATCTGCGTCCACTGCGATATTATGCTGTCCTTAGGCTGGTTGCTCAATATTTTCGCAGCCAGGTCTTTGAGCTGGGTTTTCAAAGCGTCGGACAGAACAGCCGCACCCTGCGCAACAACGGATTTACCCATCGACGATAGCTGACTGCCGAGCTGGGCAAACCCCGCACGCGGCAGGCACGCTACGAAAAAAACCGTAACTATAATTAAACGCGTTATACTCATGATACCCTCCTATAATTTTCTCCTGCTTCCCGGCTGTTAGCCGCCATTTGCAACAATAGCCACGCGCCTGATATAAAACATGCGAGCATCGAAAATACTGCAAACAATCTGATAATAACGGCAATGCCGGTGTCATATTCCAGTGCGTTAATACCGCTGAGCATATACTGCCAGTCATGGTAGACGCCGCCTCCTCCTATACTGACAAGAGGCAGCTCCATTTTCCTGGCGTCCGCTACGTATGTCGCCACATTAAAAAAATTAGTGGAAAGCCAGCCGAATGTAAGCGCTATGGCGAAAAAATCCCTCTGCCTGTAAAAATTAAAAAAAGCAAAGACCGGAACGGCAAGCTGTAATATCGTTCCGCCCGCAACGGAAACAGACTCCCCTAAAAATCCGGATACCATATGCCCCAGTTCGTGTATGCCGAGATTCAACCCTCCCAGGATGCTGGTATATAGAGGATCGCGCAGATGGCGGATGAACACGTATGCGAAATATGCAAGAAGCGGCGCGCGCAACACCCAGTTCCTGCCCTTGCACCACTCCACGGCCTCCTGCATCAATGAATTCATAGCCTGCGTCACGCCTCTATGTTCATGAAATGCCTTACAAAAAAACCCACCGCAAAAGACAAAGCCGCGACCCCCAGGCTTATCGCGGCCATTTCCCCGAACCTCTTTTTGAAATTCAGGTCCCTGGCAACGGACAGATAAAAAGTGAATATGAATATGATCAGAATTGCGTTAGCCAGGGTTATCCCCAGGCTCAAATACAGATTGTTCGACAAGAGAAACGGCGTGATCAGTATTAAGACCGTCAGGATATAGGCAACCCCGGTGTATATGCAGGCTTTTAAAGGATTTTTTCCGCCCGGCTCGGACTTGGTCGATAAATACTCGGATGCAGCCATAGAAAAAGACGCAGCGATCCCGGTAACAAAGCCCGCTGTTGCGACAAGCCTCGGATCCTGCAAAGCTAATGTCAAGCCGGCGAGAGCGCCTGTCAGCTCGACGAGCGCGTCGTTTAAACCTAATACCACAGAGCCGACATACTGCATGCGCTCCTCGTCTATCAGGCCGATAAGATCTTTTTCATGGCCGTTCTCCTCTTTGGCGATGTTTAAAGCCTCCGGTACTTCGCTTGAAACAGCATTGTATGCAGCCTGAGCGCCGATTTCTCCGCGCTCCATTAATTTGATCCCGAAAGTCAGTCCGAATATCCTGGATATAAAATAATATCTCAACACCTTGAGGCTGTCAGGGCCGATCTCCCTGCCGGAATATTTCTTCCATATGCCGTAATGCTTTAACTCATCGGCGGCTATCCTTTTGAGGATATCGCTGTTTGACCTGGACTTCAAAGCAGCTGAAAGTTTAGAATAGATATGGAATTCCGTTATTTCGTTCCTTTGAAAACGCAGTATCTGATTTTTTATTTGAGAGTTTTGCATTTATTTACCGGGATGAAGCTGTTTCCAGCGTTTGACGAATAAAAAGAATACCCCTGGCCCGAAAGACATAAGCATAACTGCGAGGCCGAACGTAATGCCGACAAAAGTCCCGAAACCCGCACAGCAGTAATTCCTGTAACGCGCGACTATATGCGTCGGAACCGCTACGAGAAGTTCCAGGATACTTCCGGCGAAAAGGATCCGGCAGAGCTTATTGATCAGGCCGCCGGGATCGGATCTTTTACCCCACTTATAAAATACGGCCCCCCACACCAGCCACGACAGTATCAATACCCCAAGGGCGATCAGGAACCATATATTTTCGTCAGTGAACATCTTGCCCCGGGCTGTTTCCGCGATCGCCAAAAACAGGCCTGCCGCCAACAATGACATCATCAATGCCGAAGTGATTATCGGCAGCCATACCGTCCTCCTGCTTGCCGGCCGGTTCGATGAAACCGCTACCGGTATTACAAGAAGCGCCGCCTGAGAAAGCATAAAAAAAACTATCCCCAGCCAGTAAGGCCATGATGCTAAAAGCGATATCAGCTCCGGTTCGGTCCAGGGCGCGAGATTTTTTTCAAAATCCCAGAATGCTCTTAATAAAACCGGAAGGGTCAGCAACACTAGACTGAATCCGTACAACAATGCCACTACCCATGCCCATTTTTTCATGCTGCCTCCTGTCTACAGCCAGCCCATATCCTTATAATACAAAAATTCCTCTTTCCAGTAAGCCCTGCGGAGACTTATGATCTTTTTGAAATAGTCAAGACCTTTGCCGATGCGGATGATCTGTCCGGGATAATTGCGCGAACTTGCGATATCGCTCACAATTTTCTTGCCCAGGAGCAGCGCCTCGTCGGACTTATCCGTGATACGGTCCTGCCTCGAAGTGACGGCTCCTGAAAATTGGGCGCCGCACAGATTGGAATAATATTTCAAATACCTGGCCACGGGCATATCATAGCCGCTGCCGGAAGTGACAACAGCCGCGGTATATTTGCCCAGAAGCCTCTTGCAGTGTATGAAATGGCTGTGGCGGTCAAAAAGCGTTTTTAAGGGGCCGGGCACTTGATTTATATAATTCGGGCAGGCAAATATTATGCCGTCGGCATCCAGGATCTTTCCGGCCAGCATCATAGCATCGTCTTTTATCGGGCACTGTAATATCCGTCTATGGCAAGACTCGCAATGTCTGCAAAATCCTATTTTATAATTACGAAGGGATACAACCTCTATATCCGCGCCCGCCAGATTAGAGCCCTTCAATGCGATTTTGGCAAGCGCCAGGGTTTTGCTGGCCTTATAGCGGGGGCTTGCTGATATAAGAAGCACTTTCATATATCACCCTGGTTTAAATCCGATTTTAGCCAGCTCTTCCTTTACCTGGCTCCGAAGATCGCCCTGCAGTTCTATCGTGTATTGCACGACAGACCCGCCTGTCCCGAAACGCCGTTTGAATTTCCCGGCTAACTCCTCAAGTTCGTTTACGCTTAAAGCCAGGCCTTTTATGACAGTAACGCCCTTGCCTTTTCTGCCTTTAGTCTCATATCTTATGCTGAGCGCTGTGCAATCCTTGGGCGGCGCGTCTTTTTTGATCCTGGCGCAAGCGCATTGGGCCGCGGGCCGGCCGCATTCCGGGCACACCTTGCCTATCCCCGTAGAATACACTATACCTTTGTCCATATTATCAATCCCGCCCGGGCAATTTTAATCCATAAATTTAACTACCACATCCAGTGACTGTTTCTGCGGGCCAGAATTCGGCCTTGCCGCGTATCCGACAGGGATGACTGCCATGAATTCGCCTTCAGGCACTCCCAGGAATTGAAGAATATCTTTCTTTATGAGAACCAGGACTCCCAGCCAGACCGTAGACAAGCCTATGGCTGTCGCAGCTATCAACAGATTTTCTACTGCGGCGGCAGAGCTCTGTATCTCCATTATCCGGAAAAAATCATGAGCTATCGTCTTGTCGACCTTGAAAAGGTCTGTCCCCCGCTCGATAAGCTGTCCCGTATTCGCAACAGCTATAACCACGGGCGCTGAAGCAATACTGCGGGACGCCATGCGCAGGAGAGCCGAAGAGGGTTTCGGGAAATCGCTCGCTTTTGCGCCTATAAGCTCGACCAGTTCTCTTTTCTTCTCTCCCCTCAGGACAATAAACTTCCAGGACTGCTGGTTATGCGCGGACGGAGCCTGATTGGCCGCCTGGAGTATTGTGCGAAGGTCTGCCTCGCAAACCTCCCGGTCGTAAAACATCCTAACGCTTCTGCGGTTCCGGATAGAAGACAATGTTTCATTATCAGTTCTGTTAGATTCTGTCATTTAGCGGCTGACCTCATTCCGAGTTCCATAGTTTTTTCTTTAATGCCTTTTAGTTTTATTATATTGCCGGAAACGCCCGCTCCGGCCACAAGCAGTGATTCGAATTTCATACCGGTGTAATCGGCGGTCAGCCTGAAAGGTTTTTCTAACGCGTCCAGGCCGGTATCTTCGTAAGCGCTGGCAAGCAAGATCATGGTCTTGCCGCGCAGAGGGCTCTCAAAAGTATTTTTTTCGTTATTCCATTTATATAAAGAGAACATCCTGTCTACTACGGCTTTTAACTGGGCGCTCGCGGAAAAAAAATAAAGCGGTGTCGCCATCACAATGACATCTGCCGAGGCCATACGGCCCAGCACCGGTTTTGCTTCGTCATCGATCACGCATTCATACTTCGGGGATTTCTGGCAGGACCCAGCGAACCATTCCACGAGACTGGCGGTATTGCCGTCTTTTTTAGGACTACCGTTCAATATAAGGATTTTTTTAGCCATCGAATGATTTTTTGTTACTGCTTCCCACGTTCGACCTGTCCATCTATGGTCACGGTCACTTCCTCGCACGGGATTTTCTCCCCGGAAACAGCCAGGGCTTCTTTTACGATCTTTACCAGGCCGAAACAGCAGGGCACTTCCATATGAGCTATTGTTACGGACTTTATATCGTCCTTCTTGAATATCTCTGTCAGTTTCCTGAGGTAAACATCCGTAACAGTATCCAGCTTTGGGCAGAAATTGATCAGAGCTTTCCCCGCGAGAAGGCCTTTATGAAATTCAGGCAGAGAAAACCCGGCGCAGTCCGCCGCTATAAGAAGCTCCGCTTTTTTGAGAAAAGGCGCGTCCGGGCTGATCAGCGCAAGCTGGATAGGCCAATTCCGCAGTCTCGAAGAACCCCGAGCCGGGACCTTATGATCCTGCTGCTTTATTGTTATAGCTCCCCGAGGGCATCCGCCTATGCATGCGCCCAGTCCGTCGCAAGAAGGCCCGTTTACCACTTTTGCCTTGCCGTTTATGATCTTGATTACGCCCTCATGGCAGGCTATTACGCATTTGCCGCAGCCATCGCACTTCTTCCGGTCTATCCTGACTTTTATTTCTTTCGCCATATTTTTCTCGCGATCCACATTATGCATTTAGTCAGCAGATATGCGGGCAGCACAAGATACAATGACACGATAGATACGAAATTCAAAGGCGGCGCAAAAACAGCGACAGTCTTTGCCATCAATCCCAGAGTAGGATATTTGTCCAGCAGCCCTAAAATCTGCAACAGCGAGAAAAAGCCGATTGTCCAGAAACCCAGCGCCAGCCAGAAAAGCAGCCAGAAGATTATCGCCTCGCCTGCGGAACTTTTCATTCCCGGTTTACTTTTTATAATGCTCATCGGCTCAATCCTTTGAATAGGTCCTTCATCGTGGGTTTGCCCATTGAAAAGCTTTGATACCCCTGCGGTATCTCAAAGATGGAATCCGGTTGTTTGCCTGTTTTTATGTTCTTATATTCTATGCTCCAGCTGCCGTCAACAGCCGCCATTTTCACCGGCATAGCTATGCTTTGGGCTATCCACTGGTACATTGATGTCTTTTTCTTGTTTTGGAGATACACCACTTCGTATTTATCCGTATTTTTGCCGTCTATGACTTCCTGTCCAATTTTTTTGCGCTCCACTTCGCCTGTTACTTTCTCTGAAGTAGCGGGAGCCTGTGCGGGATTAAAGCTTTGCTCCATATACATCTTTTCTTTAGGCATAAGGATCCAGACGACCTTTTTGTCCATGCGGGTAATGGAAATGCTTTCAGGGGACTCCATCCTTGTCTTATCTTTGGAAACAAATATCTTCCCCTTAAATGTGCGGCCTCCGGCCTTGTTTATCATGTCTGCCGAAAAATCAGCTGCCAAACCGGCTGCTGTCAGGGAAAAAAGCATAAAACCTGTAAGACACGCGATCAGACTCGACCTTTTTCTCATTCTGCTCTCCTTGTTTATCCTATCGATACTCCTGAAAAAAAAGAACCTCTGCTCGATCATATCCTGCGGCTGTCGTACGCCCAGTGGAGCACGGCCTGGCGCTGTTTCGGCCGGCACGCAGGCCCTGCCCCGGAACAGTGCTTTTCAAGCTGTATTATATGCCTGCGTATGGCTTTCCAGCGTTTTATCTGGCGGCTGTCTTCTGCCGGCATGCGCCGCCCCATATAGTAGCGGCAATACCACTGGAACCAGCCGCGGGGATCATCGGGATAGATCCATCCTTTTAAAACCCACACGGAAAGCGGCTGGCTTGCGTTTACCTTGAAATAATTCAGATCAGGAACGTGCCGCTCGTGGCAAAGCTTTGCTTCGGTGAACCAATCAGCCGGGAATTCCTTGCGGCAATCTGTCATGTATCTGCCGCCGAACACTCCCATTGCGAGCATCTGTTTGGGAGTCAGCTGCGGTTTGAACTCCGGATCGAAATTCCTGCCTACAGGCTCGACAAGCTCATAGCGGTAATTCTTCTGCATCAGGTCATTGACTATGACTGTCTTATGTTTGGATCTCATTTCTTGTCTACTATCTGGTCTGCAGGTATTTTAACGCTTATTTCCTTTTTC
>JALOQI010000015.1 GCA_025453435.1 Candidatus Omnitrophota bacterium | reverse complement strand
AGCTCTATCTTCACGCAACAACTCAATAGAAGTATTCTTGCGTTAAAAAGCCGAGTATAACAGGCGCGAAAGTGCTTGGGAATTGAGGGTTTTCGAGATATAATAACTGGAAAAACAAGGGGACGCTTCTGGGTTTTTCCAGACGTTTTCAACATGTTAAATTACTTATTCTTGCTCGCTACAGACAGGGTGGGGGGTGTTTTTGCCTCCGTTTGCAAATCCGGGCTTTGGGTATTGTCCCTTGTCTATGCTTTGTTCATTGTCACACTGGCTAAGTTTTATAGCTTTAAGCCTGCCGGGCTCGGTTGTAAAGTTATAAGTATCGGCAATATTACCTGGGGAGGAACCGGGAAAACCCCTCTGGTAGAAGCTGTTGTAAAAGCGCTTAAGGCGGACAATCGTAATCCGGCTGTTTTGACAAGAGGCTATAAAAAAAAGCCATCGGCGAATGCTCAAGATGCGCGCTCTGATGTGCGATCAATGGGCGATGAGCCTTATATGTTGTCCCAAAAGCTGCCGGGCACTGCGGTAATAGTGAACAAGGATAGGATAAAGGCCGGCCTGCAGGCCGTAAAGGCCCATAGGGCTGATACCGTTGTTTTGGACGACGGCCTTCAGCAGTGGCGAATTAAAAAAGACCTGGAGATCGTAGCTATAGATGTCGGGAATCCTTTCGGCAACGGCTGGCTTATCCCAAGGGGCATATTGCGGGAGCCGTTGCGGGCATTAAAGCGCGCTGACATATTCGTCCTGACAAATGCCGATACTGCGGGCGATCTAGCAGGGCTTGAATCCAGGCTCTCGGTTATCAATCCTTCGGCTCTGATTGTCCGCTCTGAGCTTGTGCCTGTCAGGTTGTACGGATTAAACGACCGCGAAAAAGATTATACTCACGAATTGCAGCAAGGCAAGCCTGTTGGTCTTTTGTGCGCAATCGGGAATCCCGGATCTTTCCGCCGCGCAGTAGAACGGATGGATATAAAAGCCGCACAGCGGTTTTTTTTCAGGGATCACCACGCGTACACTTATAAAGATATACAAGCCATCGCCGATAAAACGCGTCAGTGCAATATCGAATATGTTATAACGACCGAAAAGGATGCGGATAAACTGCGGCCGCTTGTGCAGATGCTCAAAACTCCGCAGTTCCTAGTGCTTGAGGTCGCATTAAAGATCGTAAATAATGAAAGCGAATTCAATAATAGATTACGCGGCCTGTATACTGCTTAAAACAGCCGGCCCTTTAATACGGCTTCTGCACCCGCGGCTCGCGTTCTGGCTTGGCAGGCGGCTGGGCGATATTATATTCACATTTGACGTTAAGCACAGGTCGATCGTATACTCGAATCTTAAGACGGCTTTCGGCGATAAACTGTCAGCGCCGCAGATAAGCAGGCTGGCATTGCAATACTACCGCAGTTTCGGCCAGAATATAATAGAGATCTTCCTTATACCCGTTATAGACGGGGATTACGTTAAGAAGTATGTTCATATAGAAGGCCTTGAAAACGTCAATGCGGCGTTTGCCAGAGGCAAGGGCGTCATATTCGTCAGCGTTCACGAAGGCAGCTGGGAGCTTTCAAGCATCCTCGCAGTTCACAAAAACATTCCTTTCAGCCTTTTCGTGCGCGAGCAGAATATGCCCAGGCTCAATGAATTGCTTAACAGCCTGCGCGTGCAAAAGGGATGCAGGATTATCCGTAAAGAAGACGAACTGCGCGAGCTTATCAGGCTGCTTCGAAAAAACGAATCCTGCGGAATGTCCGCAGACCAGGGCGGCCGCAGCGGCATGAATGTGCGGTTCTTCAACAAAGATGCGTCTATGGCTTCGGGCGCGGTGAGGCTTGCTCTCAAATACGGCGCTGCGCTCGTTCCGGTTTTCAGCACTCGCGTCAGCGGCCCGGACATCAGGCTTTTTATATCGCCGGCTATTGATCTGCGTCAGACGGCTGACCCCGAGGCAGACATAAAGGCGAATCTGGAGGACCTGGTCTGGATCTTCCAGAAATACCTTTATCAGTATCCGCAAGAGTATCTCTGGCAGTATCGCATATGGAAATATTCCAGGCGCCGGGATCTGTTGATAATAAGCGACGGAAAAACCGGGCATCTGCGCCAATCAGAGGCTGTAGCGTCGATCGTTAAGGATTTATTGAAACAAAAAGGGATAGATTCGAGCGTACAAACGGTCACTGTCGCTGTCAGGAACCGTATATTCCGCTCGATCCTTTCGGTGTCGTGTAATTTTACCGGCCGCGCGACCTGCCAGGGCTGCATGGCCTGTCTGCGAAGCTGTTTGACCGCTGATTCATACAGCCGGATCGCGAAAATAAAGCCTGACATAATTATTTCATGCGGTTCGTCTACGCAGGCAATAAACCGCGTTCTTGCTCTTGAAAATCAGGCTAAGTCGGTTGTGATCATGAAGCCTGTGCTTCAGAGCTGTCGGGCGTTCGATCTTGTTATTGCGCCGCGGCATGATGATCCGCCGGTGCTAAAAAATGTAGTTGTTACCCGCGGGGCATTGAACCTGGTGGACGAGCCATATTTGAAAACCCAGGGTGATCTGTTAGAACGGCATACAGGACCTCTTGGAAGGAATACGCCGGTCATAGGGGTCCTGCTGGGCGGAGACTCGAAAAATTTCAAGCTCGAGCCCGCACTGGTGCAAAAAGTAATCGGCGCTGTTTTAGACGCAGGCCGCAGGCTCAACGCAGAACTTCTGGTGACAACTTCACGCAGGACACCGGCTGCGGCGCAGAATATTGTCAAAGAAGCGCTAACGGGCGAGCCTCGCGTCAGATTTCTTGTGCTTGCCAATGAAAAGAATTTCGATTTCGCCGTGGGCGGGATATTAGCGAAGAGCGATATCCTTGTGATCTCGCCGGAAAGCATTTCGATGGTGTCGGAGGCGGCTTCAAGCGGAAAACATGTTATAGTTTTCGACGCTCCCGGTGTCGGCAGCAAACACCTGCGCCTTCTGGCTGATCTTGAAGCATGCGGATTTATCGTGCGCACAAGCCCCCAACGGCTGCCCGGGGCTATTGATGATATATTGAAGAATAATCCGGCTGTCAAACGCCTGGATGACGCAAGCGCGGTAAGAGAAGGATTGAGAAAAATACTATGAACGTCCTGCAGGTATTGCCTGAGTTAAGGGTAGGCGGAGTAGAGAGGGGCACAGTTGACCTGGCCGCTCATCTTGTAAAGCTCGGCCATAAAGCGGTTGTGATATCAAACGGCGGTGAGCTTGTGAATGACATCGTCGCCTGCGGCGCTGTACACTACCAGCTTCCGGTCCACAGCAAATCGATCTTCAATATTATTGCAATGATCCCCAGGATCGCGGATATCATCGTAAAGGAAAAAATAGATATAGTGCATGCGCGCTCGCGCATACCCGCATTGAGCGCGTTCTTTGCAAGCCGCCGTACCCGCCGCGTTTTTATAACCACCTGCCACGGGTACTACAAAAAACATATGTTCAGCCACTGCATGGGCTGGGGCAAAAGGGTCATTGTCCCGTCGAATTCGATAGCGCGGCACATGATAGAGGATTTCGGAGTGCCTCACGAGCGCATCAGGCTTATACCCAGAAGCGTGGCGGTCGAGAAGTTCAAATTCACGGACCCTGCGAAAAAACGCCGCAAAGAGTTCAACGTCGGCATAATCGGCAGGCTTACTCCTATAAAAGGCCATCTGGATTTCATAAAGGCCATGCATAAAGCGTCCCGCAGCATCCGCGACCTGAAGATCTGGATAGTGGGCGATGCGCCTTCGTCAAAAGAAAGTTATAAAGAACAGATAAAGGTTTTGACCAGGCGGCTGGGGCTGTGGCACTGCACCGAGTTCCTGGGCAGCCAGAAAGATATTCCGGAGATCCTTTCGCATCTGGACCTTCTGGTGCTGGCCACGACTACCCAGGAGGCGTTCGGAAGGGTCATAATCGAAGCGCAGGCGGCAGGCGTGCCTGTTGTGGCAACAGCAGTCGGAGGAGTTGTGGATATAATCGAGGACGGAAAAACAGGCCTTTTGGTCCCGCCGGGAGATCCTCAGTCAATGGCCGGGGCTGCAATAAAAATATACCAGGACAAATCGCTTGCATCAAACCTCGCATCGGCAGCGTATGAAAAAGTAAAAGACCGCTATACTGTCGAGCTCATGGTGAAAAAGACCATAGACGTATATCAGGAGGCAATGAGCAAGTTCAAGATACTTATAATAAAATTCAGTTCTATGGGAGATATAATACTTTCCACCCAGGCAATAAGGGCATTGAGGGAGAAATTCCCCGCGGCGAATTACAAGATCACATTTCTTGTAGGCCTTGAATTCAAAGAGATCCTTTCGAGAAATCCTAATATAGACGAGCTTATGGTATGCGATTTTAAGAATAAAGATAAGGGAGCGGCAGGTTTTCTTAAGCTCGCATCCAGGCTGCGCAGCAGCAATTTCGATTTTGTCGTAGACTTGCAGAATAACCGAAAATCGCATCTTTTGTCATATCTTTCGTTCTCTCTTGACCGATACGGCTACGCCAATAATAAATTCGGTTTTCTTTTGAACCGCGGGGTCAAAGACGACAAAACAGCCATGGACCCGGTATCTCATCAATTCAGGATACTGCAGATGCTGGATATACAGCTTAAAGAGCCGCATCTTGAGCTTTTCCCTACGCCGCAGGATGAACTGGAAGTCGATGAATTCCTTAAATCCCAGTGGCTGGCTGAAAATCAGAAGATCGTCGGCATAAATATTTCCGCAAGCCAGAGGTGGGAATCAAAGGTCTGGCCTCTCGAGCACATAATCCGGCTTTGCGAAGAGCTTGGCAGGCGCGAAATAAGGGTCGTTGTCACCGGCACTGATAAAGATTGCGGCCTTTCCAACGTTCTTCGAACGACTTGTAAAAATTCCAAGATCATTGACGCCTGCGGAAGATTTTCGATCAACCAGCTTGCGTGTCTGATAAAGCGGTGTTCGGTGTACATATCGGGAGATTCTGCCCCTCTTCATGTTGCCGCCAGCGTCGATACTCCGTTTGTAGCGCTGTTCGGGCCTACGAACCCCGAGCGGCATCTGCCGCCTGCTAAATATTATGCGGTTATCCGCAGGAATCTTGCCTGCAGCCCGTGCTACAAGTCCAAATGCTCGCACAGGCGCTGTATGAAATTCATAACGCCGGAAGAGGTCCTTCAGGCAGTCGATCAATTGATGTCGAAAAGCCAGAGCAAATAGCTATCCGAATGAATATCCTTTATCTGACCACCCATCTGAACGTCGGCGGAATCACCAGCTATCTTCTGACGCTTGCCCAGGGATTTAAAGCAAGAGGACACACGGTATATGTAGCGTCTGCCGGAGGCGATTCGGCTGTGCTTTTTTCAACGCAGGGCGTCATCCATATACCTATTCCTATCAGGACTAAGTCCGAGCTGAATATCTTCAAGCTTGGATTGAGCGCCGTATCGCTTGCCAGGCAGCTGGCTCATCGCAGGATAGACGTGATCCATTCGCACACGCGCGTTACGCAGGTCCTGGGCAGCCTTGCGCAGAAATATATCCGCGCGCCTCATGTGACAACCTGCCACGGATTTTTCAAAAAACGTTTTTCAAGGATCGTACTGCCATTCTGGGGGGATAAGGTTATTGCGATAAGCGACCAGGTCAAAGAACATCTGATGTTCGATCTAAAAGTGCCCGAACGCAATATAAGGCTTGTTTATAACGGCATAAACACGGAATTTTTCGCAAAGGCCGCGAATATAAATCCGGACGAGCGCAGGGCTATGCGCGATGAGATGGGGCTTGGCGACGGGCCGGTAATCGGGATAATCGCCAGGCTTTCCGACGTGAAAGGCCATCAGTATCTCATACGCGCTATGAAAGCTGTCCTGGAGCGCAGGCCGGACTCTATCCTCTTGATCGCGGGGGAGGGGCCTATGGAGCGCAGGCTTATAGAGCTAACGCGCGAGCTCGGGATAGAGAAAAACGTTTTATTCGTTCCGAACGTTATCGGCACCGCAAAAACCCTTTCGATGATAGACATATATGTGTCGCCTTCATTGAACGAAGGCCTGGGTTTAAGCCTTATGGAAGCGATGGCTGCGGGCGTGCCGTGCATAGGTTCGGATGTCGGAGGAATACGCAGCCTGATCCGGCACGGCGACAACGGCATTCTTGTAAAACCCGCTGACCCCGAAGGCATTGCCTGCGCAATACTGGAATTGCTGGCAGACCCCGGCAAGTCAAAGGGTTATAGCGACAAGGCTCAGCTTTTTATAAACCGTTATTTTTCGCAGGCAGAAATGCTTCTGCGCACGGAGGAGGTATACAGGGAATGTTTAAACACAAAAAGCTGATCATTATATGCGCTGCCGTATTCATCGGCGCCGCAGGCATAGGGATTTTTATCAGCAGGCAGTATGTCCTTCCGATAGCCATGTATCATTCCGTACAGCCCTCAGTGCCGGATGGAAACAGATTGATAGTCTCGACCGGAGCTTTCGAGCGCCAGATGAAATTCCTAAAAAGAAATAAGTATAACGTTATTTCGCTTACAGAAGCAGCCGGGCTTATAGCCGGCAAAAAAAAGATCCCTGCCGGAACGCTGGTTTTGACTTTTGACGACGGCAATCTGGATAATTACACATATGCGTTCCCGATCCTTAAAAAATATGGATTGAAGGCCACGATATTTCTGATAGTAAACGATATCGGAAAACCGGATAAGCTAAACTGGGGCCAGATAAAGGAAATGCAGGATTCCGGCTTGATCGATTTCGGAAGCCATTCGGTTAGCCACCCGTTTCTTGAATGTATCACTGATCCGGCAGTTCTTTTACAGGAGATACTCGGTTCAAAGCAGGCGCTGGAGATGTCTCTCAAAAAGCCGGTTCTGTCTTTCTCATATCCGTGCGGCAGGCTTAACCAGGAGGTCCGTCAGAAAGTCGTAGACTCCGGATACATGGCCGCAGTAGTAACAAATCCCGGCAAGTCTTTTGCCAGCGACGACGTGTTCGCTCTCAAGAGATTGCGCATTTCCGAGAACGCCGGGAATCTTTTTATTTTCTGGTTCGAGACAACGGGATACTATAACTTTCTAAGGGAGAACAGGCATAAGTGAGCCTGGCCGCCATGGCAGCCGAGAGAAAAAGAATAGTGATATTCAACGTGAACTGGCTGGGCGATGTGTTATTTTCTACGGCCGTAATCCGCAATATCCGGTATAACTATCCCGCAGGTTTTATCGCCTGCATAATCCCGCCCAGATGCAGTGAAGTGCTGGAAGGCAATCCATACATCAACGAGATTATAATATTTGACGAAAAAGGAGCGCACAAAGGCATAAAAGGCAAGATTTCGTTTATAAGCCAGCTAAGGCAAAAGAAATTCGACTGCGTATATTTTTTACACAGGTCTTTCACCCGCGCATTTTTGGCCTGGGCAGCAGGCATCAAAGACAGAATAGGGTATGTTACGTCCAAACGGTCAATTTTGCTGACAAAAAAAATACAACCGCCCGATATTGCCAGGGTGCACAGGATAGACTATTATTTAGGAGTAATAAAAGGCGCAGGTTTACCGGTGAGGGACAGGCACACTGATTTCTTTTACAGCCAGCCTGACAGGGAAGCGGTCAGGACGTTTCTGGATAAGAACAGTATAAGCGGTGAGGACATAATAATAGGCTTGAATCCCGGAGGCAACTGGGGGCCTAAGAGGTGGCCTGCCCAAAATTTCAGCCTTCTTGCTGACAGATTGTTCGAAGAGCTCGGCGCAAGGGTTATTTTTACCGGAAGCGAGGCTGACACGCCTGTCGTGTCCGCAATACGAGCGAAGATGAGATCCTTATCTGCGTCTGCGTGCGGCGAGTTTTCCTTAAAACAGTTCGCGGCCCTGTGCGCCAGGATGTCTGTTTTTGTCAGCGCTGATTCAGGGCCGATGCATATCGCAAATGCCGCAGGCACGCGCAAAATTATAGCCTTGTTCGGCCCGACTCATCCTATGCTCACAGGCCCTGTGCCGCAGGACCGTGTCACAATAATCCGGAAATCCGTCGGATGCCAGATCCCATGCTATAAGACCGGCTGCAGCGACAATCGCTGCATGGCCGCGATATCGTCGAAGATGTTTTCGCGCAAGTTAAATCAAGCCTCGATGTTCATGCCCGATAAAATATTATTCATAACCCTGAGCAATATCGGAGACGTTATCCTTACGCTGCCTGTGCTGGATGAATTAAGGCAAGCGTATCCGAAAGCTTCGATTGCGGTCCTGACCGCTCCCAGGCCAAGCGCGCTATTTAAAGCAAGCCCAGCCGGCTATGAGACTGTTGTATACGATAAGCATTCGCCTTTACGGGATAAAATCATTCTGGTAAAGGATCTCTTAAGCCGGAAATTCGATATGGTAGTGGATCTGAGAGGAAGCCTTCTGGGATTGCTTTTTCCCTGCCGTGTGCGCGTATGGAAGCATGTAAAGGCTTCCGGAGGCATCCGGCACAGCAAAGATATACATCTAAAAAAATTATCGGGCCTGCGATTGAATAATATCGGTCATGCTGCGAGGATTTCGCTTTCCGTCACTTCCGAACAGGATAAAGCCCTGTGCAGGACATTGGCGCAATACGGTATTTCGGATGCAGATAAGGTCATCGCTGTTTCGCCCGGAGCGCGCAGCGCGATAAAGCGCTGGCCGAAAGAAAACTTCTGCGGCCTTATTGACAGGCTGGCCCAATCATATCAGGCAAAAATTGTCCTTATAGGAGATAAGGACGATGCCCGAATATGTGCGTTCATATCCGCGAATTGCCGTGAAAAAGTGATCGATCTGGCCGGCCGGACTGATTTTGGGCAGGCGGCAGGTGTTTTAAAAAGGTCTTTGCTTTTGATCACAAACGACAGCGCCAACCTCCATCTCGCAAGCTATCTCAATGTGCCTGTCGTGGGCATATTCGGGCCCACGGATGACTCAAAATACGGCCCATGGTCTCAGAGATGCGCAATTGCCAAAAAAGAAATATCCTGCAGGCCTTGCCGTAAAGCGCAATGCCGTTTCGGGAATCTCCTTTGCATGAATCTCGTCACTGTTGACGACGTGCTCAGGCAGGTTGAAAAGGTTATGGCCGGCGGTCAAACAGAATCGCGCAAGGGACCTGAGAGGATACTGGTTGCGCGCACCGACCGCATGGGGGACCTGGTGCTTTCTACCCCGGTTTTAAAGGCTCTTCGCATGCAATATCCGCACGCTTATCTGGCAGTCATGGTCAGGCCCTATACAAGAGCTGTTGTTGAGGGCAATCCTTATATAGATAAGGTAATTGTATACGACAAGGCCGGGAACGATTCGAATATATTCCGTTTTTTAAGTTTTATCGCGGGCGTGCGCAGAAAAAAATTCGACCTGGCAATTGTGCTTCATCCAACGTTCAGGGATCACCTGATAGCTTTCTTGAGCGGCATACCCGAGCGCCTGGGCTATGACCGCAAGGGGGCGTTTTTACTGACCCGCAGGATACCCCATGAAAAACAAAAAGGCGAAAAGCACGAAAGCGATTATGCCCTGGATATTCTGCGGCCGCTCGGTATCGAGCCCGGGGAAAAAGATTTTTTTGTGCCTGTAAGCAGGCAGGCGCAGGCGTGGCTGGAGGATTTTCTAAGGGAATCAGGAATAAAACCCGTTGACCGCGTTATGGTAATAAATCCGGGAGCAAGCTGTCCTTCGAAAAT
Source organism: Candidatus Omnitrophota bacterium (assembly GCA_025453435.1). The sequence goes on along the minus strand of JALOQI010000015.1, from coordinate 253 downwards.
ATGGCCTGCCGGCCGTTATGCGGCAGTGGCTGATGCAATGGCTGATCTGGGATTTAAGGTCGTGGTGCTTGCCGGGCCTGACGAGCTTGACCGCAGAACAGCCCTGGATGTGATCGGTTTTATGAAGACAAAAGCCATCGATCTTATAGGCAAGGCTCCTGTTCAGGAGACAGCAGGGCTTTTCAGGCGGAGCAGCCTTGTGGTATCGGCTGACACAGGGCCCATGCATATCGCTGCCGCAGTTGGTGCGCCG
>JALOQI010000102.1 GCA_025453435.1 Candidatus Omnitrophota bacterium | reverse complement strand
CGCCTGACATTCAGAAAGGGCGAATTCCTGCACATGGGCGCGGTGCGCGCAAAAGAGACTATGTCTGCTATGAAGTTCCTGGGAGAGGGAGAACAAGATGTGAGCTATATGGGCTATCCTGATTTCGGCACAATGGATATCCTGACGAAATACTGGGATACCGCCCGGCCGTACCGCAGCATGTTCCCGAGGGTTCAAAAGGTTTCTTATCCGAATGCGATCTCAGCCGGGTCGGCATATACCGGAGAGAGCATCCTGCGGGACATTAAAACGGTTCTTTCGGCTTTTAAGCCGACGCATGTGTTTGTGTCCCATCCAGCTGACACCAACCGCGACCATCAGTCTTTATATTTATTTTTGCAGGTAGCCCTCTGGGACATGGAAGGCCGTATATCCGCGCCGAAGGTGCATCCGTATCTGGTGCATGTAATAGGATGGCCCAGGCCGAGGGGCAAACATCCGGAAATGGCGCTGCATCCTCCCGGAGAACTGGACAGCGCGGCCTGGAAGCAGCTTGTTCTTTCCGGGGATGAGCTTGCAAAAAAACAGGAATGCATATCTTTTTATAAAAGCCAGATCATGTGTAACCCGCCGTATCTGTATACATTCGCGCGTAAAAACGAGCTGTACGGAGATTTTTCCCCTGTTGTCCTGAGGCAGTCATGCCGCGGAGCCGTAGACTGGCAGGTAGTCGGCGACGGAGATGAAGCAGGGGCTAATGGCGCTTTTTTATCTTATGCCGTAGTCGACAAAGACCTGCTGATCAAGGTGGCGCTCAACAGAAAGATCGATAAAAGGCTGGGGCTTTATATAAACCTGCTGGGTTATAACAGAAAAAAAGATTTTGCCGGAATGCCCAAGCTTGAAATCAAAGTGGGCCTGTTAGGCATGAGGATCAAAGACAAGAAGGAAGTGGTTTTCATACGCGGGGCAAAACTGAGATTTGAAAATACAACAGCATATGTTTCCGTGCCTCTTTCGAGCCTGGGCGATCCTGATTTCATCATGGCAAAGGTGAGAAGGCGGCTGTTCAGGGTGCCTCTGGATGTGTCATCCTGGCGGATACTTGAGGTCAGCTGAAATTGCCTGCTTTTATCGTCAGAAAATTTGAGATGCGCGATCGCGCAATAGTCAGGCAGATAGCCTGGGATACGGCGTTGTCAGGCAGGCCCGCGTCCATATTTTTCGGCGATAAAGAGGTCCTGCAGGACCTCCTGACTCTTTATTTTACCGACTATGAGCCCGAGTCATGTTTTGTCGCGGAATCCGGCGGCCGGGTGATAGGTTATCTTATCGGCTGTCTGGATTCAAGAAAACTGGATCGCGCGTCGCTTATTTCAATAACGCCCGGGATCCTTTTAAAGATCATCCTGCGGGGTACGATATTGAACAAAAAGAACAGGGAATGCCTTTGGCGTTTTATCGCCAGTTTTTTAAAAGGAGAATTCATCTGCCCGGACCTTTACGGCCCGTATCCCGCGACCATGCATATAAATATAGCCGAAGATTTTCGCCAGGCTGGAGCGGGAACTCAGCTTGTAAGTGAGTTTTTCAAATATTTAAGGAAAAACAGCGTCAGGGGCGTGCGTCTGGCTACTTATTCACCTGACGCAGGCAGATTCTTCGAGAAACAGGGTTTCAGGCTGCTGTTCAGCAAACCCCGCACATATTTCAGCCACGTAGTTGAAGAAAAAATGCGAGTTTATGTCTACGCGGAGAAACTAGGGGACGCTTCCGGGAAGCGTCCCCTGGTTTTCAATTAGCATGGAACCTCTCCAGAAAATAGCTATCCAGTTCCTTAAAGGCATAGGCCCGAAGCGCGCCGAGTCTTTTGCAAAACACGGCATTAATAATGTCGAAGACCTGTTCTATTATTTCCCGCGCAGGTACGAGGACCGCACTAAATTCGTTCCTATAGCGATGCTTCAGGAGGGAGAACCTCAGACAATAAAGGCATCTGTCGTAGTCAGCAATCAGCGCAGGTCCTGGCGAAGGAGAGGATTCAGCATAACCCAGGCAATGGTCGATGATAAGACCGGACGGCTTGAAACCGTCTGGTTCAACCAGCCGTATCTGAAAAAATACCTTGAGCCGGGGGTAGAGGTCATACTCTACGGCAAGCCCGAACACTATGCAGGCAGGCTGCAGATGTCGAATCCCGAATTCGAAATAGTCTCAAAAGATGCTAAAGACGAGTCTTTGAATATCGGCAGGATCGTTCCGGTGTATACGGCTCCTTCGGGCATAGGCCAGCGCAGTTTCAGAAAACTTATGCGTTCTGCGCTGGACAAGTATGTGTCCGGGGTAGAAGAGTTCTATGTGTCCGGGGTAGAAGAGTTCCTGCCGTATGATATTCGCTCAAAAAACGGCCTTTCCAATCTTGCCGAAAGTATTCTCAACATACATTTTCCGAAAGACGAAGAATCCCGACTCATAGCATACAAACGCCTGGCTTTTGAGGAATTTTTCCTGTTCCAGGTCCCGTGTTTTGTCAGAAAACTTCTAAGAGTCCAGGCATCAGGCATTGCTCATATGACTAAGGGCCCGATGGTCGATGGATTCATTAAGGCTCTTCCTTTCAGCCTGACTGACAGTCAGATCCAGGTGCTGGGGGAAATAGAGGCTGACATGGCCCGGCCGCACGCGATGCACAGGCTTTTACAGGGCGATGTGGGCTCAGGAAAAACAGTTGTGGCTACGATCGCGGCTGTGATGGCCGTCCAGGGCAGATATCAGTCTGCGTTCATGGTGCCGACCGAGATACTCGCAAAGCAGCACTTTGATAAGATAAAACAACAGGTATCAGTAGTCAGTAGTCAGGGATCAGGCTTAAGAATAGCCCTGCTTACCAGCGGATTGTTGAAAAAAGATAAAGAAAAGATAATTCAAGAGATAAGGGACGGCTCGATAGACCTGGTGATAGGCACTCATGCGCTTCTTGAAGAGGACGTGAAGTTCAGCCGGCTGGGACTTGTAATAATAGACGAGCAGCACCGTTTCGGAGTGGGACAGAGGGCATTATTGCCGCAAAAAGGCGATAATCCGGACGTCCTCATCATGACAGCTACTCCGATCCCCAGGACTCTTGCGATAACCATATACGGGGATCTGGATATCTCTGCTATCACAAGCCTTCCGCCCGGACGCAGGCCCATAACTACGCGCTGGATATCCGGCGACAAAAGGCAGTGGCTCTATGGTTTTATAAAAAAAGAGGTTCAGTCCGGCCGCCAGGCTTATATAGTATATCCGTTGATCGAGGAATCGTTCGCCGTGGATCTTTTAAGCGCAGAAAAGATGCACGCGGAATTAAGTGAGACGGTTTTCAAAGGCCTGAACGTCGGATTAATACACGGCAGGCTCAAGCAGTCCCAGCAGGATTCCATTATGTCAGATTTTAAAGCAGGCAGGATACATGTGCTTATTGCTACGACCGTGCTTGAGGTAGGCATTGACGTCGCCAATGCTACTGTCATGGCAATAGAGCACGCTGACAGGTTCGGCCTGTCACAGCTTCATCAACTTCGCGGACGCATAGGAAGAGGCAAGTTCGATTCTACATGTATTTTAATATCCGACGCCGGGACTGACGAATCCAAAGCAAGGCTCGGGGCAATGGTGGCATCGGGCGACGGATTCAAAATAGCCGAGGAAGACCTGAAGATAAGAGGGCCCGGAGAATATTTCGGCAGCCGCCAGCACGGGCTTACCGGCTTGCGCATAGGCAATCCTTTGACCCAGATGCAGCTTTTGAAAAAAGCCAGGGAAGAGGCGGCAAAGATCGTCGGGCAGGATCCTCATCTGACCCAGAGAGTGAATCAGCCGTTAAAACAGAAGCTTATTGCAAGGTTCCCTGAGTATGAAAAACTTATAATGGTAGGCTGATATGAAAATCAAAAGCGGCATTTACAAAGGCAGGGTATTTCTGGTTCCCAAAGGTATCAGGCCGACGCAGGACATTGTTCGAAAGGCATTGTTCGATATACTCGGGGATATGTCAGGATTGTCGTTCCTTGAGCTTTTCGCAGGATCCGGCAGCGTAGGCCTGGAGGCTCTATCTCACGGAGCTAAAAGCGTCACTTTTGTGGAAATTGACCGCAATTCCAGCCTTATTCTAGAAAATAACATAAAGAGTATACTGTCTACTGACTACTGTCTACTGACTACTGCTGTCATAACCAGCGACGTTTTCTTAGCTATAGCGAAGCTTGCCAATCAGCCCGGCAAGTTCGACATAATCTTCGCCGATCCTCCATATTACAAGGGTTTGCCAGAAAAAACCTTGCAAAGCCTTGGCGAATATGATATATTAAAACCCCTAGGATTCCTGGT
>JALOQI010000014.1 GCA_025453435.1 Candidatus Omnitrophota bacterium | reverse complement strand
TGCGCTTGCGCAAAAGCTTGTCAGGACAAATCCGTCGCTGGTTATTCCCGAGTATTCAAAAAAAATGCAGGACCTGGCCAGGCAGATGGCAGTGCGCTTGGCGCATATTCTAGAACTCAAGGAATCCCGCTTTGCGGGCGTCATCGAAAAAATGGCGAGCCTGAATCCGCTCAACATACTTTCCCGGGGCTACAGCGTCACGCTCCTTTTGCCCGAGGGAAAGATTATCAAGAGCGCTTCGGATGCGAAAGCAGGCGGCAGCATACAGACAAAACTTTTTAAAGGCGAATTAATAAGCAGGGTAACGGAGGTGCGCACAGATGGCTGAGATAAAGTTCGAAGAAGCGCTTAAAAAACTTGAAAAAATAGTGGAAGACCTGGAACAGGGGGACCTGTCTCTGGACGAGGCCTTGAAGAAATACCAGGAAGGCATAGAGCTGTCGAGGCAGTGTTCCGCAAGGCTTGAGAACGCAAAGAAAAAAATCGACGTGCTTTCAAAGAACAAAAAAGGCGAATTCGAATTGAAGCCGCTGGATGAGGATATTGAGGGAGAGCGTTAAGCGCGAATATGTATCTTCAAAATATAAAATCACCGCAGGACCTGAAAAAAATACCTCTTGAGAATCTGCCTGCGTTGGCGCAGGAGATACGCGAGCGCATGCTCGAGGTCACAAGCGCCACCGGCGGGCACATAGCTTCGAGCCTCGGTGCAGTGGAGCTGATAGTGGCCCTGCATTATTGCCTGGATGCGCCGCGCGACAGGATACTTTTCGACGTAGGCCATCAGGCGTACGCGCATAAGATCCTGACAGGCAGGAACACAGGGTTCGAAACACTGCGCCAGTACGGCGGCATAAGCGGGTTCCCGTCGAAAGAAGAGTCCGCGTATGACAGCTGTTTCTGCGGCCACAGCTCGACAAGCGTGTCAGCGGCACTGGGGCTTGCGTGCGCAAGGGATGCCGGCGGCCCGCAGGATTACTTCAAGGTTGTGGCTGTAATAGGCGACGGGTCATTGAGCGGAGGCCTGTGCTTCGAAGGCCTTAACAACGCCGGGCATTTAAAAAAAGATATCCTGGTAGTTTTGAACACCAATGAACTCAGCATTGCGCCCAATGTAGGCGCTATAAGCACTTATCTGAACAAGCTGATATCCATGCCGATTTATAACAGGTTCAGGGAGTCTTTTGATAAATTCCTCGAGTCAAGGGTTCCCAAAGGCAGAAGGCTTAAGGCAATAGCCGCAAAGCTTGAAGAAAATCTTAAAGGATTGTTCATCCCGGGCATGCTTTTTGAAGAGCTGGGTTTCAGGTATTTCGGGCCGCTGGACGGACACAATCTGGCAGTCCTTGTGCCGACGATCCGCAATATCCTCGGCGTCAAAGGCCCCAGGCTTTTGCATATAATCACAAAAAAAGGCAAGGGCTATCCCCCTGCCGAAAAAGATCCTGTCAGGTTCCACTCTACCGGCCCGTTCGATATACGGACCGGAGCGCCAAAGCAGGCATCGGCGCCGGCTCAGGAGTCGTTCACCGAGGTCTTCGGGAATGCCGTTGTAGATATAGCATCCAGGAATTCAAAGGTTGTTGCGATCACAGCCGCAATGCCAGAGGGCACGGGCCTGGATAAATTCCGCGACAGATTCCCGTCGAGATTTTTTGACGTAGGCATAGCCGAGGCTCACGCAGCATGTTTCGCAGGCGGTTTGGCGCTTGCGGGCCTACGCCCGGTAGTTTCCATATACTCCACGTTTTTCCAGCGCGCAATAGACCAGGTGGCTGTGGATGTTTCCCTTCAGCAGGCGCCTGTGATCTTCTGCCTTGACCGCGCAGGCATAGTCGGAGAAGACGGGGTGACGCACCAGGGGATATTCGATATTCCTGTATTGCGAAGCATCCCTAATCTGGTTATAATGTCTCCTAGAGACGCGCAAGAATTGAAGTCCATGCTTGAGTTCGCATTGACCTTAAAGTGCCCTTGCGTGATCCGGTATCCGAAAGCGGCGTGCCCTGTGTTTGACGCAAAGCAAACCCCTCTTCTGGAAATAGGCAAGCCTGAAGTTTTACAGGCAGGAAAAGATTTCAGCCTTATAGCCCTGGGCTGTATGGCCAGGACGGCGCTGGACGCATGCGCGATACTCGGAAAAGAAGGCATTTCAGGCGCGTGCATAAACGCGCGTTTTGTAAAGCCGATCGATCCGGCTGCGCTAAAAGCCGTTCTTGCGAAAAGCCCGTCGCCGATATTTACTCTCGAAGACGGCGTCGTGGAAGCCGGGTTCGGCAGCGCGGTCAGCGAAGCGCTGTCGTCCGTGGTTGTGCGGCTTGGCCTGCCGTCAAAGTTCATAGAACACGGCAAAAGGAATTTTTTGTTTGAAAAATACGAGTTGGACGCAAAAGGCGTTGCGCAAGCCATAAAAAAGGCGTTAAAAAAATAATGGCAAAAGTACAAATAGATAAACAACGGTGCAAGGGTTGTTATCTTTGCGTGGCGGTCTGCCCGAAAAAATCCCTGCAGATCCAGGAAAACCTGAATAAAAAGGGCTTCAGGCCGGTGGATTTCAAAAAAGGCTCTGAGTGCATAGGATGTTCTTTTTGCGCTCTTATTTGCCCTGATTGCTGTATTGAAATAATCAAAGACGAGGCTAAAGGCAATGCCTAAAAAAGAAAACAGGATCTTAATGGCAGGCAACGAGGCAATAGCCGAAGGCGCTATCCAGGCAGGAATGAAGTTCTATGCGGGATATCCTATCACCCCGCAGAACGAACTCACCGCTTATATGGCAGAACAAATGCCTGTGCGCGGCAATATTTTCATACAGGCTGAATCCGAGCTGGCCGCTATTAATATGGTATTCGGAGCGGCTCTGACAGGCGTTCGCGCCATGACCTCGTCATCAAGCCCCGGTATAAGCCTGAAGCAGGAAGGCATATCTTATATGGCAGGCTGCAGGCTTCCGGGCGTTATAGTGAATATGATGCGCGGCGGGCCGGGCCTGGGCAATATTTCTCCGTCGCAGTCTGACTATTTCCAGGCCACAAAAGGCGGAGGCCACGGCGATTATCATACGATAGTTCTTGCGCCGTATTCGGTGCAGGAGTGTTATTCCATGATGTTCGATGCGTTTGACCTGGCTGATGAGTATCGCACGCCCGTGATGGTGCTCGGGGACGGGATGCTCGGCCAGATGATGGAGCCGGTGCGGTTCAAGACTGAAAGCGAAAAACGGCCAAAACCTGTCCCAAAACCCTGGGCGTTGACTGGCTGCGCGGGCAGGCCTGCCAATATCATCCGCTCGCTTTTACTGCAGGACGGAGCGCTTGAAAAATTAAACATTACTTTGCAGGAAACTTATAAAAAGGTCAGGGATAAAGAACAAAGATGGGAAGAATTCTTTGTGGATGACGCCGATACGATTATCGTAGCGTACGGCATAATGGCGCGCGTTGCAAAGAATATCGTTGCGTCAATGAGGCAGAAAGGCTTTAAAGCCGGGCTTATCAGGCCGATCACGCTTTGGCCTTTTCCCGTTAATGCGTTTTCGAAAAAACGCAAAGCAGATGCCCGGTATCTTGTAATAGAGATGTCATACGGCCAGATGGTCGAAGACGTAAAGCTCGCTCTGGAGTGCAAAGCGCCGGTCGAGTTCCTTGGACGGGCAGGAGGCGCTATGCCGTCCGAAACGCAGATAATCGACAAAATCAAGGCTATCGCAAATGGATAAAATATACTGCCACCCCTGGTCGCTGCGGAAAGTCTCGACGCATTATTGCGCGGGCTGCGGCCACGGAATAGCGCACAGGCTTGTCGCTGAGGTAATAGACGAGCTGGGCATCAGGGAGAGAGTCATAGCGGTTGCTCCTGTGGGTTGCGCGGTCCTCGCTTATGATTACTGGGACTTTGACTGTACGGAAGCTGCGCACGGAAGAGCGCTGGCAGTCGCAACAGCCATCAAGCGCGTGAGGCCGGACAATATTGTTTTCACATACCAGGGAGACGGAGACCTCGCTGCAATAGGCACCAACGAAACCATACACGCCGCCAACAGAGGAGAGAACTTAAGCGTTATTTTTATCAATAACGCCGTGTACGGCATGACCGGCGGCCAGATGGCTCCGACCACGCTTGCCGGCCAGAAGACCGCGACAACGCCTCTGGGCCGCGACGTGCTCAATCAGGGATATCCTTTAAAAATATCCGAACTGGTAGCAACTTTGCCCGCTGTGAAATATGTGGAGCGCGTGGCGCTTTCCGGCCCGCAGGAAATAATCAAAGCGAAAAAAGCCGTTATGACAGCGTTCAAAAATCAGATCGACGGCACAGGGTTCTCTCTTGTAGAAATGCTTTCTCCGTGCCCGACATACTGGGGGATGTCTCCCAAAGCGTCGATGGACTGGATAAAAGAAGCCATGGCGAAAGAATTCCCGCTCGGAAGGATAAAATGACCCAGCGCATAATAATATCCGGATCAGGCGGCCAGGGCATAATGATGCTCGGCAAAGTGCTTGCTCAGGCAGCGATGAGAGAGGGAAAGTTCGTGACGTTTCTTCCCGCGTACGGCGCAGAAGTCAGGGGCGGCACTGCCAATTGCATGGTAGTTATTTCCGAAGAAGAGATCGGCTCGCCCGTTGTTGAAGCGGCAGACAGCCTGATCGTTATGAACGAGCCCTCGCTGGACCGGTTTGCCTGCAGGCTGACAAAGGCCGGAACGATATTTATAAACAGCTCTCTTGTGCCGGCTGAAAAGATCAAAGCGGGCAGTGTTGCGTTCCCTTTCACCGGGATCGCAATGAATCTCGGGAATCAGAGAGCGGCGAATATGGTGGCGCTGGGAGTTTTTTGCGGACAGTCAAAAATCGTCAGCGTGCAGACAGTTACAACAATTATAAGCGAGAGCGCCCCTGCGGATAAAAAAGAGCAGGCCGGATTGAATATAAAAGCATTAGAGGCAGGAAACGATCTTATTAAAACAGGAAGAGGCAGAAAAAATGGTTAGAGTCAGATTCGCTCCGAGCCCGACAGGTTTTTTGCATATCGGAGGGGCGCGCACAGCGCTTTTCAACTGGATATATGCGAAATCCCAGGCAGGGGCTTTCATACTTCGTATAGAAGACACCGACGCGGCAAGGTCTAAGAAAGAATATGTGGATGAGATACTCAACAGCCTTCAGTGGTTGGGGTTTAACTGGGATGAGATATATTACCAGAGCGAGCGATATGATATATATAAGGAATACGCGCAGAAATTGCTAAAAGATGGCAAGGCATATCTCGCCCAGAAACTTCCGGCTCAGCCTGAGGGCCAGGTTCAGCCCCAGGCGGCAGGCCCTGCAGGCGGCCAGGCTATCATACTCAAAATTCACCAGCAAAAGATCGTCTTGAATGATATTATCCGCGGTAACATCGAGTTCGATACCGAAGTTATAAAGGACCAGGTACTGATCAAATCCGACGGCACTCCCACGTATAATTTCGCCTGCGTAATAGACGACGCTCTCATGCGCATAACTCATGTTATACGCGGAGACGACCATATTTCCAATACCCCAAAGCAGATAATTATGTACGAGGCTTTGGGGCTTCCGGTGCCGGCGTTCGCGCACCTGCCGCTTATACTTGCTACCGAAGGCGGCAGGCTTTCCAAGAGAAAAGGCGCCACAGCCATATCCGAATTCCGCGCAATGGGCTACCTTCCTCAGGCGCTGGTAAATTTCCTTCTGCTTCTGGGATGGTCTCCGGGAGACAATCGCGAGGTCATCGAGCCTGCCGGAGCAATTAAGCTCTTTGACATCAGACATATCAATAAAACAGCCGCTGTCCTGGATCTTGACAAGCTTAACTGGATAAACAACCAGTATCTTAAGTCAGAGGCGCCGGATAAGCTTGCGGCCGAGCTTATGCCGCTTTTGATCGAAAAGGGGCTTATTGACAAAGACAAAGCCGACATGGATTATCTGCGCAGTATCGTGGGCCTTCTGCAGGCCAGGCTTACAACTCTGAATGATTTCCCCGAAAGGGCGGATTTCTTTTTCCTGAAAGATCCGGTTATGGACCCGAAGGCCGAGGAAAAATTTTTAAGCCGCGATATGTCCGAAGAATTCAGCGCTTTTATCCAGCGCCTCATGAGCCTCGCTCAGTTCGAAATACCGCAGATCGAAGAAGCGTTCAGACAGCTGACAGCGGAGCTTAAAATAGAGGCCAAAGCGTTGATACATCCGATACGCGTGGCATTGACAGGAAAAACAGTTGGCCCGGGGCTGTTCGATGTGATATATTATCTTGGTAAAGAACGCGCGATAGAGCGGCTTAAGAGGTATGTAAAAACAGGAGGGTAGATGAACAGGGCCCTTGTGCTTGCGGCGCTTTTTGCGTGCGCGCTGTTCGTGTCAGGCTGTCATACGGTCTCGGGCGCTGCTTCGGGCGCTGCGGCCGGAGTCCCAAAAGACCTCGAGCAGGTCAAGAAAGCTGACGCGTGGCTGCAGGACAATCTGTGGTAAATATCGGCGGGTGAGAGGCTGACACCCGCCATTTCCTTTTTGAAAACGCTTTCTAAAATACCCGTTTTGGGTATTGAATTGACCCAGGGCCGTGTGTATACTTACATGGAGGGTATTATCGGCATGAAAAACACAGGCTTGACTTTTATCGAGGTTCTGATAGTCGCGATCATCATCGGGATACTCGCAGTCATGTTCCTTCCGAACATGCAGGATCCCATCGAGCGCAGTCGTTCCAGAGGAGCCGTTTTCAACCTCGAGACGATCTATAATGCGCAGAAGCGGTACCTGTTGGACCAGAGACAATATTTTTTCTCAAGCGATCTGGAAAGCATAAATCAGAATTTATCCGTGAAGATAGAAGACTCGGACGAGAACGGAATTAAGCTTTTTGCCTATAATATAACTCCTTGGGGCAGCGGCTATATAGCAACGGCGGTCCGGGCGTCGGGAAAATGCAAGGACGCGAAAATGACCATTGTGCATAATAACAGCACTGTGAACAAAACGGGGTGTCAGTCATGGTGAAAAAAGCGACTTTCCTGCAGATCTTGCTGGCGGCGGTTATTTCGGTGATCATCGGCGCATACGGGCTGGCGGCGGCAAAGGACAAGCTTATGCTTAAATACCTGCCTGTCGATCATGACATTGAAATGGTGCGCCAGGAAAACAACACCACGGACAATCCGGCCTTATTGATCGTGAGGCAGACCAATAACACCGAGACCAGCAGGATTGTAAAAGGCCATATAGGATGCCTTGACTGCAGGAAATTCGATATGCCTGGCGGGGCGCACTGCCCTGACTGCTGCCTCTACGGAGCCAATAATACCTTGATCCATTGCCAGAACATGACAGATCCCGATTGCAGGAATCCCTTGCCATGGCCGTTCGATTCGTCCTGCGTCAATTGCACCGGCACTTTCAAGCGGTCTTGCTGTAACTCCGGGGGACAGTGTCCCCTATGGCCCGCAAATTATAGCAATTGCTTGTACAATGGGTGTCCCGGATCAACAAAGCCCATGAACACAACTTGCAAGCAGAGGCCTTCAGAGCCCGGGAACTGGTATTGCAAAAATGATTTTAAGGACCCAAAACAAGGATGCGTCAGCAAAAATTCTATGGTCAAGAGTTACAATTATACTTATGCGACGGCATATGGTGCGGCGACTGCGGCCGCCGCTTCCGAGTGCGCAGACGCTAATATTACCGCCCCCTGCTATAAATACACTCCGACGGAAGCTTTTAAAAATGATATCGCTAATTGCAGCCAGCAGACAAAGGACTGGGAGGCTCTTTATTATAAATACAATAACGCAACCCTCGGGCAGAGCATTTGCAATTATACCAGCTGTTACTCGGGTTTCGATCAGAATTGCGACGTTAAAGAATGCGAAGCGAAGATTAAATATGGCTGCGGGAATTATACGGTGTCAGCCTGCCAAAAAATGGAAGAGGATTACAGGGAAATGCTTCTGGGCAACATAGCGGATGCGTTCCAGGAGATCGACCCGGGCTTCAGGTATAAGTTCGTAGCGCGCAGCGGGGAAAGATATATGATCTCCTGGCAGATCCTGTGCGACGTGCGGGAAGCGGATCAGAGATATAACCTTTATACAATGGTGAAGGTGTGGGACCAGGAGCAGCAGAATGAGTTTATTTACAAACCCGTTTATCAGAGCATTGTCCACCAGAAAGCGCTTGGCAGCACTTTCTATATAAATGCTCAGACCGGCATGGATTCCGAAAAAAGGTCTGTTTTAATACCCGGGCACGCAT
>JALOQI010000013.1 GCA_025453435.1 Candidatus Omnitrophota bacterium | reverse complement strand
TTATACGCCATACTAGATATACTATAGATAATCGACATCAAAATAGTCCACTTCAAAAAATCGATTTATACATACAAGCTTAAATTCACGTTAAATTTCATAAACGGGGTGAAAGTGGGCTAGCCGGTCAGGTTCGCCGGGGTGGATGTGGGCGAGGTAAAAACGATCGATTTTGTTTTTCCGGTAAAAGGCGAAAAACCCAAAGTGCGCATGGCCGCGATAATCAACAAGCGTATAGCCATTCCTCTGGATTCGACAGTGTGGGTGAACACCCTCGGCATACTCGGGGAAAAATATATAGAGATCATGCCGGGCAAGGACTATACTAAAGTCGCACGGAGCGGCGAAACCATGGCGGGCAACGATCCTTTTGCCATGCAGGAGTTCGGGGAGCTGGCAAAATCCGTGGTAACCAAACTGGACGCGACGCTGACAGGCATTAACGGAGTATCCGATTCCGTAAAGGCCCTTACCCTCAACCTCGACGACGGCGTCACCCGCATCAAGAACGGCGAAGGCTCAGTCGGGAAACTCATCTATAAGGATGACCTTTATAACGAATTAGAGGCCCTTATCGTTGATTTGAAGAAACATCCCTGGAAGCTGTTCTGGAAGGGTAAAGAAAAGCCTGCCCCTAAGAATTAGGCCCATGCACAAAACTATTTTCGCATGCCAGAAATGCGGATACCAGTCCGCAAAATGGCTCGGGAAATGCCCTGATTGTTCGAGCTGGAATTCTTTTGTAGAAGAAGATTATTCAAAGCCGAAAGTTTCCGCATCGAACCGCAGGCGCACGAGCTACGATCAGCCTCCGGTTCTGCTTTCGGACGTTGAGGTGGCCGAGTCTGACCGCCTTAAAACCGGCATAGCCGAGCTCGACAGGGTCCTCGGAGGAGGCATTGTTAAAGGGTCGGTTGTATTGATCGGGGGAGACCCGGGAATAGGCAAGTCCACGATCTCCCTTCAGATATCCAACCAGCTGACCTCGCAAAGCAAGACCGTGCTTTACGTTTCGGGCGAAGAATCCGTCAGCCAGACCAAACTGCGCGCGCAAAGGCTCGGCGCAGATACAAAGGGCGGCAAATTATATATCGTAAATCAGACTGACCTTGAGATGGTCGGCGAATACGTAAATAAATTAAAGCCTGACGCTGTTTTTATCGATTCCATACAGGTCATGTTCGATAATTCGATCATGTCCGCCGCAGGGAGCGTCAGCCAGGTGCGTGAATGCGCGGCAGCCCTGACGAATATCGCAAAGTCTGCAGGTATAGCGCTGTTTATTATAGGCCACGTTACTAAAGAAGGCACTCTCGCAGGGCCCAGGGTGCTCGAACACATAGTCGACACGGTTTTGTACTTCGAAGGCGAGAGGTTTTCTTCTTACCGCATTCTGCGGGCTGTAAAGAACAGGTTCGGCTCGACCAACGAGATAGGCGTTTTCGAGATGGCCGCGTCGGGGCTTAAGGAAGTGCAAAACCCGTCTGAGATTTTTTTGTCGGAGCGGCCGAAGGATGTTTCAGGGTCGCTTGTCGTTTCGACGGTCGAGGGCGCGCGCGCCCTTTTGGTCGAGATCCAGGCGCTTGTGAGCCGCGCGAACTTCGGGTATGCCAGCCGCAGGGCGCACGGGTTCGATTACAACAGGCTGACCCTTCTGGTAGCGGTGCTTGAGAAACGCATGGGCCTTGCGCTCGAGGCGCAGGACATATTCGTCAATGTAGCCGGGGGTTTTAAGGTCGAAGACCCAGCCTGCGACCTGGGAGTGTCTCTTGCGGTCGCTTCAGCGTTCCTTGACCGCGCGGTCCTTGCCGATACCATAGTGCTGGGAGAAGTAGGGCTTACGGGCGAGGTGCGCAGCATTTCGCACGCTGCCATCCGCGTCAATGAGGCCTGGAAGCTCGGATTCAAGCAATGTGTTCTGCCCGCGGCCAGCATGAAAGGCCTTAAAATCGATAAAAACGGGATCCGCCTGATGGCTGTTTCAACGCTAAAAGAAGCCATGGATCTTGTAATAAGTAAAGGGAGGAAATAATATGAATCTAATATCATTACGTATTCTTTTTATTATCGCGAGCACCCTTGCCGGATATCATGCCGTAACCGGCAATCATATGCTGGGAGCCGGTGCCGGCGCATTGATCAGTATTATAATCGTTGCGATGGAGCTCGGCATGCGCTCTGTGTCAGTGCGCGGCCTGTCTTCGAGCGTGTTCGGCCTGATCCTGGGCCTGTTCATGGCAAAGCTCGTCAGCGACGCTTTCACGCTTCTTCCTATACCCAGGGAGAGCATCGCTATAAGCCGCATGATACTGACCCTGGTTTTCTGCTACCTGGGCATGGTCATAGGCCTGCGCGGCAAGGACGAGTTCAATATAATCATCCCTTACGTGCGTTTGCGCAGGCAGGACCAGAACGAGGAGCTCACGCTGCTTGACACAAGCGTCATAATCGACGGCAGGATAACCGATATCCTTAAAACAAAATTCCTCGAAGGAAAAATAATAGTGCCGAAGTTCGTCCTTAAAGAATTACAGCAGATAGCGGATTCAACGGATCCGATAAAGAGGCAAAGGGGCCGCCGGGGCCTTGAAATACTTAATACGATACAGAAGGAAGGCGGAATAAACCTCACGCTCCACGACGACGATGTTCCTGACGTCAAAGAGGTGGACGCAAAGCTCGTGAAGCTCGCCCAGCTTTTAGAGGCGAAGATTATGACTGTGGATTTTAACCTCAACCACGTAGCCAGCTTCCAGGGCGTTAAGGTGCTCAATATCAACGAACTGGCAAACGCTCTGAAACCCGTTGTGTTCCCAGGAGAGCAGATGTCCCTCAAACTGCTCAAGGAAGGCAAGGAATACAACCAGGCTGTCGGATATCTTGACGACGGAACGATGGTGGTGGTCGAGGAAGCGCGCAGGCTCATAGGCCAGGAGGTCAAGGTAGCGGTTACATCTGTTTTACAAACGCCTGCCGGCCGTATGATCTTTACAAAACTGACCAATAAGTGATGAATATATGCGCTATAGTGTTAGCCGCAGGCAATAGCGTCCGGCTGGGATCTAAGATATCAAAACCTCTGGTGCAGCTGGGCGCTAAGCCGGTCCTGTATTATTCGCTTAAAACACTTTGCGGTATCGCTTCTATAAGATCGGTAGTGGTTGTCGTAAACAGGGCTAACTCAGAGGCAATAAAGCGCATTGTATTCCGGTATGGTTTTTCTAAAGTCAAGGCTGTGGTAGAAGGAGGAGCCCGCAGGCAGGATTCGGTAGCTCGCGGCCTGGATGCTGTAGGGCCGATGTGTGATCACGTTCTGATCCATGATTCTGCAAGGCCTTTTGCGGACAGTCCTGCAGTGAACAGGCTGATAAAATCAATTGCAAAGTTCGATGCGGCAGTGCTTGCAGTGCCTGTGAAATCGACAATAAAACAATCGAAGGCAGCCGCAGGAGCTTCACCGGTCGTGAAAACTACTCTTGACCGCGAAAAGCTCTGGGAGATACAAACTCCGCAGGTTTTTAAAAAATATATTTTACAAAAAGCATACGGGCTTTACGGCAGTGCGGCTGTGACGGACGACGCCAGCCTCGTCGAGAAACTCCGGATCCCGGTGGCGCTTGTGACGGGTTCATACTCAAATATAAAAATAACAACGCCTGAGGATCTCATCCTGGCTCAGGCGCTGTTGAAAAAAAGGCGATAAATGCAACGGATAGGCATAGGATACGATATCCACAGGTTTAGAAAGGCAAGGAAGCTCGTCCTGGGCGGTGTTATCATACCTTATGATAAGGGCCTGGACGGCCACTCTGACGCAGACTGCCTTATCCATGCTGTCTGCGACGCGCTCCTGGGAGCTGCCGGTTTGCCGGACATCGGAGTCCAGTTCCCTAATACGGACATAGCGTTTAAAAACATATCGAGCACAGTATTGTTAAAGAAAGTTAAAGAACTTCTTGCAAAAAATAGATACGCTATAGGCAATGTGGATACGGTAATCGTCGCGCAGGAGCCTAAAGTCGCGCCCTACACCCGCGCAATGAAGGCTAATATAAGCAAGGCGCTGGGCATCGGGCTGTCCTGCGTGTGCGTAAAAGCCACGACCCCCGAAGGTCTGGGGCCGCTGGGCGCTAAAAAAGGCATTGCCTGCTGGGCAACCGCGATCATAAAGAAAGGGGCAAAATCGTGATAGGCCTATTGATCTTTATTCTTGTCTTGGCGGCGCTTTTTGTGCTAAAGGTTTTCATAATAGCTTCGATCTTCGGCGACGAGATAAGGACCGTTCAGAAAAGGGACCCTGCCGCGCGCAGCGTGCTGGAGGTTGTGCTTTTGTATCAGGGCCTGCACGCGCTTATCCACCACAGGATCGCGCACGCGTTGTATAAAAGGGGATTGTTCTTTATCGCCAGGCTCCTGAGCCAGATATCGCGCTCTATGACAGGCATTGAGATACATCCGGGCGCCGAGATCGGCAAAAGGTTTTTTATAGACCACGGGATGGGCGTGGTAATAGGGGAGACTAGCGTAATAGGCGACGACGTGCTTTTGTATCAGGGCGTGACCCTCGGAGGCACAGGCCTTGAAAAAGGAAAGCGCCATCCTACAATCGGCAGTAATGTCGTGGTAGGCACGGGCGCAAAGGTCCTGGGAAATATCACAATAGGCGATAATTCATATATAGGCGCTAACGCCGTTGTCATAAAGGATGTGCCGCCGAACTCTACCGTAGTCGGCGTGCCCGGAAGGATAACCAAGCAGGACGGCAAAAAAATAGACGTAAGCCTCGACCATATCCATATACTGGATCCTCTAATGCAGAATCTCGATGAGCTCGAAAGAAGGATAGACCAGCTCGAAAAAAAGAAATAATGCCATGCCGGTAACTCTTTACAACTCACTGACCCGAAAGAACGAGGAACTCTACCCGCAATCTCCGCCGAAGCTCTGTATCTATTCCTGCGGCGTCACCGTGTATGACGACTGCCATATAGGCCATGCCCGCAGCCTGTATATATTCGAGGTCATACGCAGGTATTTGAAATACCGAGCGTATGACGTGAGGTTCGTTAGAAATATAACCGATATTGACGATAAGATAATCAATCGGGCGAATGAATTAAAGCTCGACTGGAAAGAGCTCGTAAATAAATACATAGCCAGGTATTACGAGGATATGGAGGCTTTAGGAATCCCTAAGGCCGACGTCGAGCCGCGCGCGACCGAAAATATCGAAGACATGGTCGCGTACATAGACAAGCTCGTGGACAAAGGTTTTGCCTACGCGACGCAGACCGGAGTGTATTTCAACGTGCGCAAATTCCCGGGCTACGGCAAGCTTTCGGGCCAGTCCATCGAATCCATGCTCACAGGCGTGCGCAAAGAGGCGGATGAGAACAAGCTCGACCCTCTGGATTTCGCTCTGTGGAAAAGCTCCAAACCGGGTGAGCCTTCATGGCCGAGCCCCTGGGGCCGGGGAAGGCCGGGCTGGCATATAGAATGTTCTGTAATGTCGGCTAAATATCTTCAAACCGGGACTTTAGACATTCACGCAGGCGGCCGCGACCTGATATTCCCCCATCACGAGAACGAAATAGCCCAGGCAGAGGCGCTTACAGGCAAGCCTTTTGCAACGCACTGGATCCATCACGGCCTTCTGACCATAAACGGCCAGAAGATGTCGAAATCGCTGGGAAATTTTATAACGATAAAAGACGCGCTCAAAAAATATCATCCGGACGTGCTTAAGATATTTTTTCTGCAGGCGCATTATTCAAGCCCTATAGACTTTTCGGATAAGAAAATGGAAGAGGCTTCACAGGCGTATGAGCGCATACTGACCCTGCGGCAAAGGTTACTGGAAAAATGCGGGCAAGCCCCTGAAACCGGATCAAAGCCTTACAAGGTCGATGATTTTATCCTCAGCTTTAAAGAACAATTCACCGGGTTCATGGACGGCGATTTCAATACGCCCAGGGGGTTGTCAATGCTTTTTGAAATGGTGACCGCGTGCAATAAAATACTCGATGATCCTGACAGCCAGGCTGACTCAGCCAGGCTTGAATCCGCAGCGGTATTATTGAAAGAGATGTCGTTCATATTCGGCCTTTCTTTCCTGCCCCGGGGATCTTCCGGGTCGCCCGACAGCGAGGTCCTGGAGATGATCGAATCGCGAAAGCGCTATAAGGCCCAGAAGAAATTCGCTGAGGCCGACCGCATACGCAAAGACCTCGAGGAAAAAGGCATCATCATCGAGGACACAAAAGACGGAACAAAGTGGAGGCGCAAGCTGTGAAGGGCCTTTTTATAACATTCGAAGGTTCCGAGTGCTGCGGAAAAAGCACGCAGTCCGGAATTTTATACCGGTGGCTAACGGATCAGGGATATCGCGTGGTCTTTTTGCGCGAGCCCGGAGGCACAATGATAAGCGAAGGCATCCGCCGCATGCTCCTCGACCCGGCCAATAAAAAAATGGGGCCAGGCACGGAATTGCTGCTCTATATGGCCAGCCGCAGCCAGACGGTAAAAGAGGTCATAAAGCCGGCTCTTGCCGCGGGCAAAATTGTGTTATGCGACAGGTTTTTGGACTCGACGGTAGTCTACCAGGGTTACGGCCTGGGCATTGACCTCAAATTCATAAAAAAACTCGGCGCGTTCGCCACAGACGGGCTTAAGCCTGATCTGACAATCCTTCTGGACCTGCCTCTTAAAAAAGCGCTGGACGGGATAGGCAGTAAAAAAGACCGCATAGAACAGAGGGACTTCGCTTATCACCGCAGGGTCAAAGAAGGATATCTGGCGCTTGCCGGGCAGGAACCCGGCCGCATAAAAATAGTCAGGGTCCGGACTAAAAAAGAGGATACTCAGTCCGAGATCAGAGCTATTGTGGCAGGCGCGTTAAAAAATAAACGGTGTCGAAAATGATATTCGATGATATCGCCGGCCAGGAAACAGCGATCGAGCGGCTTAAGAATTATGTCGAGTGCAAAACGGCTGACGGCGCTTATTTGTTCACAGGGCCCGACGGCGTCGGCAAAGCGATTGCGGCAGTTTCTTTTGCTAAAGCCGCCAACTGCCTTACCCCGGGCTCATACGGATGCAATGATTGTGTGTCCTGCCGTAAGATCGACAAGGGCATACATCCGGACGTGCATATAATAGATTCGGCGCACGCGTCCGATCCGGCAAAAGACGCGGATGCGGATTCAAACCAGATAAAGATCGCGGCCATAAGGGCGCTGCAGGAAGATATAAACTACAGGCCTTACGAGGCCAGAAAGAAAGTTTTTATAATCAATGACGCCCACCAGATGAATCTTGAATCATCCAGCGCATTTTTGAAGACGCTCGAAGAGCCTCCGGCTGACAGCCTGATAATACTTGTCACAAGCCGGCCGTCAATGCTTCTTGCCACGATACGCTCGCGCTGCAGGGTGGTGAAATTTTTCCCTATGTCCAGGAATACGCTGGAAGAGGTATTGCTCAAAAAAACCGCTGACGGGTGCGGCATTGACGCGGGCCAGGCGCATTTTCTGGCGTATTTCGCCGAGGGCAGCCTGGGCCGCGCTCTTAAACTGCGCGCTCAATGCATGTATGAAAAGAAAAACGAAGTGATCGATCTGTTCTGTTCGCCCGGCGCAGGGGCCGGCCTGAGCGCTTTTGACTCAAGGCAGGATCTTCTGACGAGCTTCAATATCCTTGCTTCCTGGTTCAGGGATATATATTTATTGAAGACGGGCGCCGGCCGCGGACAGCTGATCCATTCGGACCGGGAAAATGCGCTGGATATGTGCGCCGGGTCATATTCGTTCGAAGACCTGGACAGGATATTTGCAACTTTGTCCGAGTCGGTCCTCAACGTGGGCCGCCAGCTCAACAAAAAACTTCTGGTTTCAAACGTGATGGTATCGTGTAAACATGGCCCAAGGGCTTAAGCATAAGAGAGGATTTTATGGATAGATCGGTGTGCGTCAGGCTGAGGGATACGGGACAGACTTTCCCGTATTTCCCGGGAGAGCTTGCGGTCAAAGAAGGGGATTATGTGATCGTCGAGCATGACCGCGGCCATGATTACGGCCAGGTCATGTCTTTGAAACAGCAGGCTTGCGGCGGCGAAAAGGTGCAGATAAAAAAGATACTAAGGCTCGCCGGGCAGGAGGACCTCAAGCAGATAGAGGAGAACCGCGCAAAATCAAAAGAGGCGTATAACACCTGCAACAAGAAAATAGTGGAGCACAAGCTGGATATGAAGCTCGTCCAGGCCGAATACTCTTTTGACCGAAGCAAGATCGTTTTCTATTTCACATCGAACGGCCGCGTTGACTTCCGAGAGCTGGTCAAGGACCTTGCGAAGATATTCAAAGCGCGCATAGAGCTTCGACAGATAGGCGTGCGGGACGAAACAAAGTTCTTCGGAGGATTCGGGCCGTGCGGCAGGGAATTGTGCTGCGCGATGTTCCTTAAAGACTTTGAGCCCGT
>JALOQI010000101.1 GCA_025453435.1 Candidatus Omnitrophota bacterium | reverse complement strand
GACCGACGCTTACAGCTCGGGAACCCTCTGGCGCGGAATAGAGGTCATCCTGCAGGGCAGGGATCCCCGCGACGCAGGCCAGATAACCCAGAGGATCTGCGGGGTCTGCCCCATGGCTCACGGAACAGCGTCCATACTGTGCCTTGACGACGCGTTCAAAGTGACGGTCCCGGATAACGGACGGATCATCCGCAACCTGATGCTGGGCGCGAACCATCTTCAATCGCATGTTCTGCATTTTTATCATCTGGCAGCGCTTGATTATGTCACAGGCCCTGCAATAGCGCCCTTTGTTCCTCGGTATGAGGGGGATTACAGGCTTCCGGCTCAATTGAACGACGCTTATGTGGCGCATTATCTGCAGGCGCTTGAAATACGCAAGAAATGCCACGAAATGCTGGCGATCTGGGGCGGAAGAATGCCTCCGCAGACAGCCATGGTCGTAGGCGGAGTAACCTGCACGCCGTCAGTCGATAAGATCGCTGCATTCTTGTGGAGACTGCGCGAGATAAAAGCATTTATCAATGATGTATATCTGCCCGATGTTCTCGGCGTTGCGCAGGTGTACTCCGATTACAAAAGGATCGGCGTGGGTTATGGCAATCTTCTTGCATACGGCGGGTTCCCTCTTGACGGCCAGGGCAAGGAAAAGCTTTTCAAGGCCGGCCGCGTAGCAGAAGGTAAAACCATGGATTTTGACCCGGGAAAGATCACTGAAGATGTTAAGTATTCCCGCTATAAGGATTCCAACACAGGCAAAAAGCCGTCTGAGGGCATGACAGAGCCCGAAGCTGAAAAAGCAGGAAGTTATTCATGGCTCAAGGCCCCGAGATACGACGGCCAGCCTTATGAGGTAGGTCCTCTGGCCCGCATGTGGGTCAACGGCGATTACCGCCAGGGCGTATCCGTCATAGACCGTCATGCTGCGCGCGTTATAGAAGCTAAAAAGATCGCTGACGCGATGGAGCAGTGGGTCCTTCAGCTTAAACCCGGCCAGCCGGCGTACGCAGAATCAAAGGTTCCGGATTCAGCAGAAGGCATGGGCCTGACAGAAGGCGCTCGCGGAGCGCTAGGGCACTGGATAAAAATATCAGGCAAAAAGATAGAGAATTATCAGGCGGTGGTGCCGACGACATGGAACTGCAGCCCTCGCGACGACAAGGGCGTCCGCGGCGCCGTTGAAGAGTCGTTGGTGGGCACTTCTGTCGCGGATACGGAAAATCCTATTGAGGTAGTCAGGGTAGTGCGTTCATTCGACCCCTGTATCGCCTGCGCCGTGCATCTTATAAAACCAAGCGGAGAAATGAAGAAGTTCCGCGTTATCTAAATGAAACGCATCATCGGCTGCGGCAACCTGCTTATGCAGGACGAAGGCATAGGCGTGCATTTAGTAAGACACCTGCAGGGGCAAAAGCTGCCCGATGATGTTGAGTTGGTGGACGGGGCGACAGGCGGTTTCGATCTTCTTGAGGTCATAAAGGAAGCGCAGAAGGTCATAATAGTAGATGCGATAAAAGCAGGCGGGAAACCCGGCGATATTTACCGGTTCGGGCCTGAGGATTACCAGACCGAATCGTTTCCGCATACATCGCTTCACGACGTATCCTTAAAGGATATATTTGAAATAATCAAGCTTACGGGCAAATTGCCGCAGATCACGATATTCGGTGTAGAGCCGAAAACGATCGACTGGGGCATGGAATTGACCGACGAGGTCAAAGTAGTCCTGCCAAGGCTCGGGGAACTGGTATTAAAGGAGATCTCATAGTGCATGAAATAGGCGTCGCTAAAGAAGTATTAGCCCTGAGCCTGAAAGAAGCAAAGGGCAGGCAGATACGCAGGATAAAGGTGGAACTGGGAAATGACGGCCACACAACGCCCGAATCCCTGACGCACGCATTTGGATTGGTCTCAAAGGGCACCATAGCGCAGGATGCGCGCCTTGATATTACAATGGGTGCGGATCTTGAATCGCGCGTCATAGAGCTCGAAGTGGAAAAATAATATGTTTAATGTCGGCATGCCGGAGCTGATCCTGATATTCGTTGTGGCCCTTATAGTAGTAGGGCCTAAACGGCTGCCGGACCTGGGACGCCAGCTCGGGAAAGCCGTGTCTTCGTTCAAGCGCGCTACGATGGACCTCAAAGAAGCGCTCGAGCAGGAGCCGCCCGAGGATATAAAAGAAGAAGTCAGGGATAAGCTTGGATACACTGACGAGAAAAAAGACTCGAACGCTGGATGAACCTATTGCTCTTTTAACGCATCTGGATGAGTTAAAAAAGCGGCTTATATATTCGCTTGCGGCTGTTGCTGTCTGCGGTTTTGCTTTGTATCCCGCCGTTGACAGCGTTATCCGCGAGCTCGCACGGCCGGTCGGAAAATTCATCTTCACAGGGCCGGTCGAGGCTTTCTGGGTAAAGATAAAATTAGCTTTTTTCCTGGGGCTTTTTGTTTCGATGCCCGTTGTTCTTTTCCAATTGTGGAGTTTCATACAGAGAGGGCTTCTGCCGAAAGAAAAA
>JALOQI010000100.1 GCA_025453435.1 Candidatus Omnitrophota bacterium | reverse complement strand
TGAGAGATCTGTCCGAATTCAGGATACTGGGCCTGCCGATACTTGTGGGAACTTCGCGCAAAGCTTTTATAGGCAAGATAACTAACGTCGACCGGCCTCAGGAGCGCGTGGCAGGCACTATCGCCTCATGCGTTCTTGCAGTCAGGCACGGAGCAAATATCGTGCGGGTGCACGATGTCAAGCAGGTAAAACAGGCGCTTCTTGTGACAAGAGCGGTTATGTATGATTGAACTGATCCAGTCATATGCAGTAATCTACTGGAAGCCCGCGGTTGAGATAATATTCCTGTGGGTGCTGATATATCACATGCTCTTATTTTTCGAAGGCACGCGCGCGATCCAGGTATTGCGGGGGATCATAACCCTGTTGGTCTTTTATTTCCTCGTGCAATATCTGAATCTGAATATCCTGAGCTGGATATTCGACAAAATGCTGGGGCTTTCGGTCATTGCAATACTTGTAATATTCCATCCTGAGATAAGGCAGGGCCTGGCGCGGCTCGGACAACACAACCTGTTCAAGGCCGCTCTGAGAGACGAAGAGCTCGACACAGTGATTAAGGAAATAGGTAAGGCAGTCGAGGGCCTGTGCAAGGATAAGATAGGCGCCCTTATAGCCATCGAAAAGAACGATTCTCTTTCGTCATATATTTCAAGCGGTGCGCGCATAGACGGTTTAGTTGAATCAGACCTCATTCAGACTATCTTTACTCCAAACAGCCTTCTTCACGACGGAGGGATAATAGTCCAGGGAGGAAGAATATCCGCGGCAGGATGCCTTTTCCCGCTGACGCAAAACCAGGATCTATCCAGGGTATTCGGCACGCGCCACCGCGCGGCACTGGGCCTGAGCGAAGAAACCGACGCGCTGATAATCGTTATCTCGGAAGAGAGGCATGACATGTCCCTGGTATATGAATCTCGGCTGTATAAGGACCTTAGCAAAGACGAACTGCTGGTCAAAATAAAAGACATCCTGATACCGAAGGTATCCTGATATGGCAAACAAAAAAATAACTCTCGGATTTCGCGTTCAGCACTGGTTCACCTACCATCCCTGGCTGAAAGTCATAGCTTTAGTCCTGGCTGTAATGGCATGGTTTTACGTAAGCCAGGAGATCAGTAATTTCAAATAAAATACAAATATGATAAAGCTCGGAGTAAATATCGATCATGTGGCGAGCATTAGGCAGCTTCGCCGCGGAACAACGCCCAGTCCCGTTGACGCCGCGCGTATGTGCGAACACGCTGGCGCTGATTCTATCGTCGTACATCTGCGTGAAGACCGCAGGCATATCAATGACGATGATGTACGCGCACTGCGAGAATCAGTAAGGACCAAGCTGAATCTTGAGATGTCAATAGCCCCGGATATCGTTGATGTAGCCTGCGCCGTAAAACCTGACCAGGCCACGCTCGTGCCTGAAAAACGCGAGGAATTGACAACTGAAGGCGGGCTGGACGTAATGGGAAATTTCAAAGCGATCCAGGCGGCCATACATAAGCTCCATGACAGCGGCATTGCGGTGAGCCTTTTCATAGACGCCGAGAACAAGCAGATCAGGGCTGCCAGGGACTGCGGGGCAAAACTTATCGAATTACATACCGGAGTTTTCGCGAATGCCGACCCCGGAAAGGAACAGAATTACTGCCTGAGCAAGCTAAAGGATGCGGCAGTATGCGCAAAATCACTTGGAATAAAAGTATTTGCCGGACACGGCCTGGATTACGAAAACATTTTTTTGATCCGCAAGATAAAAGAGATTGAGGAATACAATATAGGATATTCAATAATCTGCCGCGCTATAGAGGTCGGGCTTGAGCGCGCCGTGCGCGAGATGAAGACCCGCATCAAGGAAGGGAAATACCGTGGGTGAGTCGATTGTCGGGATCGGGATCGACATTACTGAAGTAAATCGTCTGCGCAAAGCTATGGAAAAGTGGGGTAAAAGCTTTTCACATAGGATTTTCACGGAAGAAGAACTAAAGAGCGCAGGGGCAAAGGTCAACAAATATCAGCATCTAGCAGGACGATTTGCCGCAAAAGAAGCTATATTCAAAGCTGTGGGAGATTCAAGCATCGGATTTAAGGATATCGAGATCCAGAACGACAAATCAGGCAAACCTTTTTGCCGGTTTTTCAACGGCAAGGGTAAAAATTTAATTGTGAATATTTCAATATCTCACGTGAAGACCTATGCGGTTGCCAACGCGATTGCTTCAAAGAAAACCTGATTCTCATAAAGGCGATTACGGCCATATCCTGATAGTTGCCGGCTCAAAACGGTATTCGGGCGCGGCGCTCTTGTGCGCTGAAGCTGCTTTGAGAAGCGGCGCAGGAATTGTGACGCTGGGCCTGCCGGAAAGCCTGTGCAATCCGGTGATCAAGATCAAGCCTAAGGAAATAATGCTCCTGCCGCTGGCGCAGGCCAAAGATGGCGAAATAAGCGCTGCGGCCTATAATAAGATCGTTGATTTTTTAAAAAAAGCGGATGTTTTTGTCCTTGGTCCCGGACTGGGATTGAATATCTCAACTCAGAAGCTGGTCAGGAAACTGGTCAAAACTGTTAAAAAACCTTTTGTTATAGATGCTGACGCTTTAACCGCGCTGGCAGGCGTTAAGGGCGTGCGATTTGCGCCCGGCACCGTAGCCACGCCTCATCCGGGTGAAATGGCCAGGCTCATCGGCATACCTGCGGGAGTTAT
>JALOQI010000099.1 GCA_025453435.1 Candidatus Omnitrophota bacterium | reverse complement strand
GTCGAGATCAGAAGGACCGTGATAGAGCTCATACTTTCAAATCATCCAAACGATTGCTTGAAATGCGGCCGCAACAACAATTGCGAACTGCAGAAGCTGACAGCCGATTTCGGCATAACCGAGGAACAGTTCCCGCAGTTCTTGAGGGATCTGCCCAAGGATTCGTCAACCAATACAATAGTGCTGGACCCGCAGAAGTGTATTCTGTGCGGACGCTGCGTCGAGGTATGCCAGGATACGCAGGATGTGTGGGCGCTTTCTTTTCTGGAGCGCGGGATCAAGACTCACATTTCTCCTGCGGGACAGATACAGCTTGGAGAATCTCCGTGCGTGCGCTGCGGCCAATGCTCGGCGCACTGCCCCACCGGCGCGATCGTCGAAAAAGACGAGACCACCAAAGTCTGGGAGGCATTGCAGAACCAGGATAAATACTGTGTTGTCCAGATAGCTCCTGCGGTGCGCGTTGCAGTCGGCGAGGCGTTTGGCTTCCCTATGGGCGCCAATCTGACCAAGAAATTATACGCGCTATTGCGCAGGTTAGGGTTCAAGGCTGTATTTGATACAAGTTTTGCGGCGGATGTTACAATCATGGAAGAGGGAAGCGAATTCGAAGAAAGGCTTTTAACGGGGAAAAAGCCTCTGCCTTTGATCACTTCCTGCTGTCCGGCCTGGGTGGATTTCATGGAAAAGTTCTACCCTGACATGATAGAACATTTTTCTTCCTGCAAATCCCCGCACGAGATACTGGGCGTGCTTTCCAAGACATATTACGCCAAAAAGAACAATATAGATCCGGCAAAGATATTCATGGTTTCGATCATGCCCTGCACCGCGAAGAAATACGAAATCTCCCGCAGCGAAGAAATGTCGGCTTCGGGTTATCAGGATGTGGATATTTCTTTGACCACTCGTGAGCTTGCGCGCATGATCAAGCAGGCAGGGATAGATTTTAATACATTGCCTGACGAAGAGTGCGATAGTATCCTCGGCGAATACGCGGGCGCGGGAGTTATTTTCGGCGCAACAGGCGGGGTCATGGAAGCAGCCCTGCGCACGGCATACTATTTTATTACCGGCAAAGAGCTGGGCAAGGTTGATTTTGAAAGCGTGCGCGGATTAAAAGGCGTAAAAGAAACAGAGGTTGAGGTCGAAGGCAAAAAGATAAAAATAGCGATAGCGCACGGCCTCGGCAACGTCGAATACGTTCTAAGCAAGATCAGAGAAGCAAAGAAGCTGGGCAAGGAAATGCCGTATCAATTTGTCGAGGTAATGGCTTGCCTCGGCGGATGCGTGGGCGGCGGCGGCCAGCCTTACATGGTAACGGACGAGTTGCGCAAGAAACGCGCCGAAGGCCTTTATCAGGACGACGCGGATAAGCAGCTTAGGTGCTCGCATCAGAACCCGTATATCAAGAGGCTCTATGAGGAGTTCCTTGAAAAGCCTTTGAGCGAAAAATCCGAAAAACTCCTGCATACCCATTATAAAGGAAGGCCTGTTTACCGCAGATAATTACGCTGAAAAACTAGGGGACGCTTCTCAGAAGCGTCCCCTTTTTTTTCAGCTTTGTTTTTTTATCGCTTCAGCTTATAATAGGAGGCAGAGGAGAGTTTAATGAAGATCCTGGTCACTGGAGCGACAGGTTTTATAGGCAGGTATCTTGTCCCCGAGCTGGCGTCGCAGGGGCACGATATCTCGGTCCTTGTCCGGCGCACCAGCGACCGGACAGTGCTGGACGGTTCGCAGATAAAATTCATGGAGGGCGACTGCGCTGACGAAAAAAGCCTTGAAGCCTTAAGGCAGGATTATTTTGACGCTATATATCATTGCGCGGCTCTGGTAGAAGACAAAGATCTGAATAAGCTGTACAAGGTCAATGTCGCAGGCACCGATAATATCTGCAGATACGCTTTAGCCCGCGGGATAAAAAAGCTTGTCTATCTGAGTTCGGTGGCCGCGGTCAGCGGCAATGATCAACTGCCTCTGACGGAAGACCTCCCGTATAACGCGACAAATCTCTACGGGCTTTCAAAACTCGAAGCCGAGAGCCTTGTGCTGGAACACCGCAGGCACGGTTTGAATGTTGCGATTCTGCGGCCGACAATGGTATACGGCGAGGGAGAGCCCCATGCCTTCAATACGATCATGACCCTTCTGCGATGGAGACTGCTCCCGGTGATCGACGGGGGCAGGCATAAGATGCATATGGTTTACGTGCGGAATCTGATCCAGGCAATGCTGATGGCTCTCTATGACGACAGGTTCCTGGAGGGGACTTTTTTTGTTGCTGACAGCGAAGTTCTCACTCAGGGCGAAATATTCTCAATATTTTCCCGCGCCGCAACAGGCAAAGACCCGATCCTGCTCCCGGGATGGATGACCCCGGTAATGCTGAGCCTGCCGATCCTGGGCAGAAAACTGGGTTTTTTCCTTAAAGACAGGGAATATGATATAAGCAGGCTTAAATCGCTAGGATATGAGCCGAAATATACGGCGAAAGAAGGTTTGAAGAGAAGCGCGGAATACTGGCTAAAGCATCAGCGAGCTTAAAAAAGGGGTCAGACACAATTAATTATTCACAGGTTTATCAACAATTAATTGTGTCTGACCCCTTTTTTCAAGTTCCTTTTCTATAGATCCTCGCGTTGGAGTCTGTGTCTTCGAAGAGTTTGCGTACCTCGGTGATCATGGATTCCGACTGGCCAAGGCACAGGAAGCCGCCGGGCCTTATGACTTC
>JALOQI010000098.1 GCA_025453435.1 Candidatus Omnitrophota bacterium | reverse complement strand
TAACAGAAAATCCGGCCAGCGTCAATCCCATATGTTTTTTGCCTCTATCAAAAGACTTGCTAACCCATTGATTCTGTGATATGTTAGAAACATATATGAGCCGCAAGGCGCATGGTGGCGCAATACCTTATTAGCGCCAGCCATAAGGAGAATTTTAGTGCCTCAATATGAACTTAATTTAAGAGATTACCTGCGCATATTCCGCAAGCGCAGGATGACAATAATATTCACATTCTTTGTCGTCACCCTTGGAAGCCTTATTCTTACCCCTAAAGTTATTCCGACCTACCAAGCCAGCGCTACAATAAAGATCGAAGAACGCAAGACTATCGCCGGCCTTTTGACCGAATGGATCGTGTATAACCCTGGCGATATCATGCAGTCCGAATCACAGTTCATCACAAGCTTTCCCGTATTGCTTA
The DNA here is from genome assembly GCA_025453435.1 of Candidatus Omnitrophota bacterium. Next base: position 3,895 of record JALOQI010000098.1, on the reverse strand, counting down.
AGGTCGCAGTCGTGATGAAAAAGATTCCCGCGGAATGGTTTTTTGACGATTCTAACGGCCCGGCCGGATCAAGGCCCAGGCATGATATTCTTGATTCTGCAGGCGCTTTGCAGAGCAGGTCTTTGAAACCCGAGCGGATCGAGGAAATAACTCAGATAGTCGAATATCTTCAGAATAAGACGGTAGATCCCCTGAGGATCGATGAGGTCAATCAGATAGTCAGCTCTATTCAAGGAAAACTCGAGACCAAGCGCGTTGAACAGACCAATATGATACGCATTACAGCTACAGCTGACCAGCCAAGGGCTGCGGCTGAGCTGGCTAATATAGTCTCGGAAGTATACATCCTCGAGAATCTTAACGAAAAGAATAAGCAGGCGCGCCATGCCCGTAAGTTCATAGAGGACCAGTTGACTACGCTCGAGATCAATCTGAAGAAATCCGAATCGGATCTTAAAAATTTTGACGGAGGTTCTTCTCAGGTCAGGCTCTCCGGGCCGATCGAAGAAAAGCTTGTCGAGCTGCAGTTCAAATTGGCTGAATTGCTTCAGAAATACACGGACAAGCATCCCCAGGTAATACAGATGCGCGACCAGATCAGGGGCCTTGAATCACAGTCCCAGGGTTATTCCGATAAACAGCTTGAGTATACGGGTCTGGCGCGAGAGGTCGAGGTCAACCGCAAACTTTATTCGATGCTCAAGGAAAAGCTTGAAGAGGCCAGGATAACGGAACAGCAGAAGGTCAGCGATGTTTCTATTGTCGACCCGGCCGTTGCTCCCGGAATGCCTGTTACCGCTGATAACAGGATCAAGCTTATCATGGGCGCGGTCATGGGCCTGGTTCTCGGCGTGGCATTTGCGTTCATAATAGAGACGTTTGATACATCCATCGGGACCATCGAGGATGTTGAAAACGTCATCAAACTTCCGGTATTGGGCATTGTGCCGCCTATCGAGGAAGAACTTTCTCCCAACAGGAATATTTTCGAGAGGATCAAAGACAGGTTTGTTCCCCGCGTCAAATCCGATATCGACGAGCGAATGGTCCATTTGTTCGCTCATTACATGCCTCAGTCTCCGATCACCGAAGCATTCCGCAACATACATACGAATCTCAAGCTCAATCCGGGCCGGAAAACTCTTTTGGTCACAAGCTCCGGCCCCAGAGAAGGCAAGAGCAACGTTGTATGCAATCTCGGGCTTGTAATGGCGCAGATAGGCCTGAAAACCCTTTTAGTTTCCACTGACCTTCGCAGGCCGATATTGGAGAAAGTCTTCGGCATCAAGCGTGAACCGGGATTGAACGAAGTGGCTATGGGCACAATGCCGTTGGATTCGGCAATAAAGAATATTACCGATATCCTTCTGGGCAATCTGGGTTTGAACGATATCCGTAAGACTCCCGGCATCGAAAATATTTGGATCCTTCCGGCCGGCCATCTTCCGCAGAATCCCGTTGAGATACTTGATTCGAGATCGCTATCTGATCTAATCGGCAAGTTAAAAGCCCGTTTTGACGTGATCATTTTTGATGCTCCGCCTGTTCTGCCTGTAACCGACGCAAGCCTGATCGCTCCTAAAGTAGACGGCGTAATAATGGTCTATGAGATAGGCAGGACCAGCCGCGAAGGCCTTATGCGCGCAAAAGTCCAGCTGGAAGCGGTAAATGCAAAGATACTGGGGGTCGTCCTGAATCACACCCAGGCGCAGACCGAACAGATCTCGGCATATCCCTATTATAAGAAATACAAGTATTACGGCAAAGAAAAGACAGAATCCGATACTAAAAAAGTCGGTTCCCCAAAAAAGGTATAAACAGAGTGTATCTGTGCGTTCATGCCAGGATATAAAGGTCAGGTCTCAATAGGTCTGGTCGTATTTTTCTTCCTCATTGCCGCTTTTATCCCGTTTATAATCCTCGGTTTTCCCGTCCATCAGTCGTTCGTCGTGTTCATGTCCATCACGCTTTTTGCCGTAGCATTCCTCAATACTGATGTTGCCCTTATTCTGGTCATCCTTTCGATGCTTTTGTCTCCGGAACTGCGCGCAGGAGAGATAGCCAGCCGAAGTATCAATATCCGGGCAGAAGACCTTTTTATTTTTGTGATATTTTTTGCCTGGATGGCAAAAATGGCGGTCAAAAAGGAGCTGGGTGTAGTCCGGAGAAATCCGCGTTTTTCTTTTTTTTATAATGCTCACTTGCCTGATCGTATGCGTAGTGGCCTGGATCCAGATACCCGGGGGCGAGCGTATTTCCGCCCCGTTCGAAAGCGAAGGCGGAGAGCCCAATACGTTTGCGGGGTATCTTCTCTTGATGATGTCCATAATGCTGGGATTTTTCATATACGCGCAAAAAAGAAAAGAGAGGATCCTGTGGTTTAGCTTTTTTGTTTTTGCTTTCGTGCCTTTTATCATGACTCTTTCCCGCGAGGGGTGGTTCAGCGTCGTGCCAATGCTTCTGGTCTACATAGTCCTGAGCAAACGCGCAAGATACCCGCTGATATTTTTTCTCGTAATCACCGTGCTTCTTGTCCCGTTTATAACGCCGAAGAATGTCAAAGACAGGATCGACGATACCTTCAGCAGGGAAAAGCAAGTTTCATTCGCCGGCAGGAAGGTTTTTCTTTCCGAATCCGCAGCAGCCAGGGTAGAGGCCTGGACAAAGGCCGCGGAAAAACTGGGTTACAGGCCTTTTATAGGAGCCGGCGTGCCGGGAGGCCTGGTCATAGACAACCAGTACGTGCGCGTCCTGATAGAGACTGGTTTTATCGGTTTTGCCGCGTTTATGTGGATGATATCGATGTTATTCCGGATGGCCGTGCGCGTCTTCAAAGAGGCAGAGGACAATTTCTCCAAATCGTTAAGTATAGGCTTCATCTGCGGATTTATAGCTTTGTTGACACAATCCCTGGGCGGGGCTGTTTTTATCCTCATAAGGATCATGGAGCCGTTCTGGTTTATCGCGGCAATGGTGCTGGTTTTGCCGGAGGTGATCGCTGAAGATAAGTTATCAACGCAAGGTGTAGAACATGGCCAAACCTGACGATTTGTGCGTATCCGATAAGGTAATCAAGAATACTTCGTATAACGCTATAGGGCGGATATGGTTCGGAGTTATCGGGGTTTTCCTGACGCCTTATATAATAGGCCGGATAGGCGTTGACCGTTTTGCCATCTGGGCGCTGGTAAGCGTGCTCACGAATTATTTTGCGCTGTTGGATTTCGGGGTCGGCTCGAGTTTTGTCAAATACATATCCGAGTTTTATACTCAGAAAGATTATCCGCGGATTAATAAATTACTCAATACCGGTTTCGGCTTTTATTTTGTATTTGCTTTGGTCATTATCGCGGGGACCCTTATCTTTTTAGACCCTTTACTGTCTTTTATGAAAGTTTCCGCACTGTATTATTCTGAAGCTAAATTTGTTTTTCTGCTGGGCATCTCTGTTTTTTGCGTTTCTAACGCGATAGGGACATTTATATCGATCCCTTCAGGTTTACAGCGGATGGATATCCCGAACACGATCGCTATTGCCGTTTCCTGTTTGAATATGGCCGGAACGATTTTCTTTCTTGAGAGGGGGATGGGCCTGCGCGGTTTGATGATCAATAACGCTCTGACCTTTGCAGTTAGTTCCATGTTATCCATAGTAGCGGCTTACAAGCTCCTGCCTCAGCTTAAGTTTATGCCGTTTGCCTGGGATCCAGGAATGTTTAAACGCATTTTTTCTTTTGGTTTCCGGGTCCAGGTATCCAGGATCTCCGGTACGATCATAGGACAGACGGATAAGCTCCTGATCGCGTATTTCCTCGCCATCGGCTTTGTGACGTATTATCAGCTGGGCAACGGCGTTGTCAATTACGTGATGGCCGTCCCCGCGCTTCTTATTTCA
>JALOQI010000097.1 GCA_025453435.1 Candidatus Omnitrophota bacterium | reverse complement strand
GACCCCGTTTTTGCGATACGGCCGATATCGTTCCTGCCGAGGTCCACAAGCATCAGATGCTCTGCTTTTTCTTTAGGATCATTGCGGAGCTCTTTCTCCAGCCGCAGATCCTCCTGTTCATTGCTGCCGCGCCTTCGGGTGCCTGCGATAGGTCGCGCCTGCACAAATCCGTTCTCGCACCTGACCAGAAGTTCAGGCGAAGCGCCGATCAATGTCACAGGCCCTAACCGGAGAAAGAACATATACGGCGAGGGATTAAGGCCTCTCAATGAACGATAAATATCAAAAGGGTCCCGTTTCGTCTTTGCCTTGAACCTCTGAGAAAGCACTACCTGGATGATATCCCCTGCTCTTATGTATTCTTTTGCTTTATTAACTATACCACAAAATGCGGATTTTTCAAAATTAGAAGTTAAAACGTGCTTTTTACCGGCAGATGACGATTCAAGCTGCCTTGCTCTGACATTCCTGCTGAAATCTTTATCCATTCTCTCTATCTGCTTCAAAGCAAGCTTATATCTGGCTGCTTTGCTTTTTTTCGACAGGCCTTTGCCGGAACCCGGCAGTATAACATTCACTATGATCTTAAGAGTGTGATTTATATGGTCAAACAGGAGTATTTTGTCCGTGAGTATCAGGAACGTATCGGGAACTTTCAGATCATCCGGATTCTTACCGGGTATATCCTCGATGAATCTTACAAAATCATATCCTATATATCCTACGAAACCTCCGTAAAAACGCGGCAGGCCTTTGATCCGGGCAGGCTTGAATCCCGACATTATTTTCTTTATTTCATCCAGCGGGTCCGAATCCGTGGCAAATGTGCGCTTTTTGCCGCCCTCAATGATCTCAATGCGCTTGCCTTTGCTGGAAAACACCACGCTCGGTTCGGTGCCTAAGAAAGAAAACCTGGCTATTTTTTCCTGTCCCTCAACGGATTCCAGAAGAAATGAATATTGATTTTTTGACAGCTTCAGGAAACACGAAACAGGCGTATCCAGATCGGCATTGATCTCCTTAAAAACCGGGATCACGTTCGAACTGCGGCTAAGCTTTAAAAATTCAGCCAGGGTGATATTATACATTCGATCGGTATCTTAGATTATCCTGCGGTAAAAACAGCTCCTGTTGCCGGTATGGCAGGCGGCTTCGATCTGGCGCACCTTTATAAGCAGGCAATCCTGGTCGCAGTCATACGCTATGGATTTTACGAATTGAAAATGCCCTGATGTCTCGCCTTTCACCCAGAATTCTTTGCGCGAGCGGGACCAGAAACATGTCTTGCCAAGCTTTAATGTCCTTTTCAAAGACTCGAGGTTCATATACGCCATCATCAGGACTTCGTTGTTCTTGTAATCCTGGACAATGACAGGGATAAGTCCGTTGCTGTCGAATTTAAGCGTTTTAATATCGAACTTCTCTGTTTCACTCACATTGTTCTCCTGGTTTTGTTTTCTATACGCACTGCCACTCCGCTTTTTTTCAAATATTTTTTTAGATCCGGTATATCCAGCTCTTTGTAATGGAATAACGACGCCGCCAGTGCTGCCGAGGCTCCGGCATCGCGCAAAACGTCTCGGAAATGCTCCTTTGCGCCCGCGCCGCCCGATGCGATCACGGGGATAGTGACAGCCTGCGATACGGCCTTTGTCAAAGCTATGTCATAGCCGTCTTTTGTGCCGTCGCAGTCCATGCTGGTCAGGAGTATTTCCCCTGCGCCGAGGCGTGAGCACTCTTTCGCCCATGCGACTGCCTCTAATGCTGTAAGCGTCCTGCCTCCGTGAATGAACACCTGCCATCGCGGCTTTGCGCACTCAATATCTTTTTTCGCGTCAATAGCTACCACTATGCACTGGCTGCCGAATTTCGCTGACGCAGCCGCTACAAGCCCGGGGTTATTGACCGCAGATGTATTGATCGATACCTTATCTGCGCCCGCGTTCAACAGGTCCCTGATGTCGCTGACGGAACTGATGCCTCCGCCCACGGTAAACGGCATGAAAATGTTCTTGGCTATTCTTTCAACGAGCTTTACAAGGGTTTTACGCCTTTCAAAGCTTGCGGTTATATCCAGGAACACAAGCTCGTCAGCGAGCGCGCGATCATATGCCTTGGCTGCTTCCACGGGATCTCCGGCATCGCGCAGGCTCAAAAACTTGACGCCCTTGACCACCCTGCCGTTTTTTATATCCAGGCAGGGGATGATCCTTTTTGTAAGCATAAATAAAAATTATTGTTTGTTCTCGTAAGGCTCAAGCGCAGCCCATGTCTTTTTGCCGACTTTTCCGTCGACGCCAAGGCCGTTAGCCTTCTGAAAATCCTTTATCGCCGAACGGGTCTTCTGTCCCATTTTTCCGTCGACTTCGATATTATATCCCGCGTTCTGCAGAGCTGTCTGGATCTGCGAAACTGAAGGCACTCCTAAGTTATCCGTACTGCCGAGACTTTTTGCGCTGGTGTACTTCTCTTCGGTAGTCCTGCTCAAAGCCCTGCGAAGGCTGTCGATCTCGGCGTCTTTCTGCTTGATCTGGTTCTCAAGTTCGGCTATCTGCGAGCTCTGCGGCTGAGTAAGGGTCTGTTCTTTCTTGCGCATTGTCGCGCACCCGCTTAAAAATACTATAATACCCGCTATGACCAGAAGCTGACCTGTGCGATGCGTTATCATCTTCCCCCCTCCTTTTGTTTTTTAAATAGAGCCAATGCCTCTTTTAACATAAACCTCTCTTCGTACAGAGCCTTGCCCAC
>JALOQI010000096.1 GCA_025453435.1 Candidatus Omnitrophota bacterium | reverse complement strand
GGCCTCTGGACAAAATGCGAGGAATGCCAGGAGGTCCTGTATAACAAGGTGCTGGACGAGAATTTCAAGGTTTGCCCGAAGTGCGGGTATCATTTCATACTCAGCGCGCCGGAGCGCATCAAAATGCTCGTCGATGAAGGTACGTTCATCGAGTATGACGCAGATATGGTGTCGAATGATCCTCTTGATTTCAAGGGCCCCAAGACTTATAAAGACAAACTTGCCCAGGATCAGGCAGCAACAGGCATGAAAGACGCGGTGATAACCGGCGAGTGCTCGGTAAACGGCAAAAAAATGATCCTGGCAGTCACTGATTCCAGGTTCATAATGGGCACAATGGGGTCTTTAGTCGGGGAGAAGATAACCCGTGCCATTGAGACGGCGACTGCGCGCAAACTCCCAATGATCATCGTTTCAGGCTCCGGCGGCGGAGCGCGCATGTACGAGGGAATGTTCAGCCTTATGCAGATGGCTAAGACTTGCGCCGCGCTGGATTACCACCACAAAGCGAAATTACTTTATATTTCCGTTCTTACAAATCCGACCATGGCCGGGATCATGGCTTCATTCGCCGGCGTCGGCGATGTGATCTTGGCAGAACCGAAGGCTCTTATAGGTTTTACGGGCCCGCGGGTTATCGAGCAGACCATCAGGCAGAAACTTCCTCCGGGTTTCCAGAAATCGGAGTTCCTGCTTGAGCACGGCCTTATAGATATGATTGTCCATCGCAAGGACCTTAAAAGCACCTTGAGCAATCTCATAGATTACTTGTCTTAAATATGAAAAAAAAGCATATTATAGGCATAGATCTCGGAGGGACCAACCTCAAGATCGCGCTTCTGGACAGTTCCTGCCGCATAATCCACAAACACGCTCTTTCCACGGGAAAATTCTCTAAAAAAGAAGACCTCATAGGCGCAGTCGTCAATTCGGCCGGCCGTATTTTAAAACAGTACCATCTTAAAAAATCCGATATCGCCGGCATTGGCCTCGGCCTGCCGGGCCCCATAGACTATGACCGGGGCGTTGTGCATTTTTTCCCGAACATCCCGGGATGGAAAGAGGTAGCGCTGTGCAGGATACTAAAGACTAAACTGGGCGTGCCTGTGTATATCGATAATGACGCCAATGTTATGGCTCTTGCCGAATTCGCTCTCGGCGCCGCAATTGGGAGCACTAACGCAATATGCCTCACGCTCGGAACAGGCGTAGGCGGAGGTTTGATACTCAATAAGCATTTGTACCGCGGTTCGGATTATGCTGCGGGAGAGATAGGACACATGCCGATTAACGAAAAAGGCCCCGGATGCAATTGCGGGGGTATTGCCTGTCTTGAGTCTTACATAGGAAACCGCAGGATAATGGCGCAGGCAAAAAAAATATTTAAAAAGGATATACCGCTCGAGGATCTTTCGGCAATGGCTTACAGCGGCGATAAAAAGGCAGTAGCCCTTTGGAAAAATGTCGGCGTTCATTTAGGTGTCGCACTCACTTCGATCGTGAACCTGTTGAACCCCGATCGCATTGTTATCGGAGGAGGGGTAGCGAATGCGGGCAGGATATTGTTGGACGCGGCGGCTAAGACTATACGCTGCCGCGCTATGTCGGTCCAGGCGGAAGGCGTTAAGATCGTCAAGGCTGAACTGGGCAATGACGCCGGAATGATAGGTGCAGGCCTATTAGTAAAGGAAAAAGAATTATGAAAATATTCATTGATAGCGCGAATGTCAACGAGATCAAACAGGCAGTTTCGATGGGTGTCATAGACGGCGTAACGACCAATCCCAGCCTTGTCGCAAAAGAGAAAAGGCCTGCGGCAGAGCTTTTAAAAGAGATATGTTCTGTCGTGGAAGGGCCGGTAAGCGCAGAGGTGATCTCTCTCGAGGCTGACGGAATGGTAAAAGAGGCTCAGGAGCTCGTAAAGATAGCCCCCAATATCGTCATAAAGATCCCTCTTATTAAAGAAGGCCTAAAGGCAGTGAAGATCCTGGCTGCAAAAAAGATAAAGACGAACGTGACGCTTTGTTTTTCCCCGAATCAGGCTCTGCTTGCAGCAAAAGCAGGAGCGACTTTCATTTCTCCTTTTATCGGCAGGCTTGACGACATAAGCCAGACGGGTATTGAATTGATAGCCGACATCAAGCAGATCTATTCGAACTACGGTTTTAAGACAGAGATAATCGTGGCATCGGTGCGCAATCCCGTGCACGTTGTTGACGCTGCAAAGATAGGCGCGGACATAGCTACTATACCGTTTGCAGTCATTGAGCAGCTTCTTAAGCATCCTCTTACGGATATCGGCATAGCCAGATTCCTCGAGGATTACAAAAAGATCCCGAAATAAAAGATGATCCCACACAAAAAGCTTTTAGCCCTTTTAGCTGCGGTGCTAGTGTGCTGCGCAAGCCATGCCAGCGGCGCAGACCTGCCTGATCTGGACAAGAAAAAGATAACCGCAAAAGATATCGATGCACCTGTGGTTGTAAACGGCGACACTGTCGAATATCTTACCGAACAAAAACAGGTTATTGCTTCCGGCAATGTGTTCATCATTTTCAAGGGCACAAAACTTACCTGCGATAACTTGAAGAAACCGTTCGTCAAATGCTCAGGAGGACATTATGAACTATCGTGTTCTCCCTGAGAGCCTAGTTAGTGCAGCAGACATCGTATATAATTTTATGACCAAATCCGGCAAGGTCATGGACGGAGAATTCATGGCCCCGCCGTATTTCGGCAAGGCCAAAGAGATAATGCGTGTCAGCGAATCTGAGTTTAAAGCCTCTAAAGGATATTCGACCACATGCAGTATGGACACACCGCATTACCGCATTACTTCAAAGCGCATCACCATTTATCCCGAAGACAAAATTGAGACCGAAAAAAATGTGGTGTATATCGGCAAATGCCCCGTGGTTTACCTCCCTTTTTACAACCACAGCTTAAAAGAGCCGTTGATGCATGTTCAGCTTATGCCAGGCCACAGCAAAGATTGGGGGTATTACCTTCTGTCAGCCTGGCGGTATTATATAAGCGATAATTTCTCAGGCAGGATATACGCGGATTACCGCAACCAGCTCGGGCCCGCGGGCGGCTTCGGGACTAATTACAATACTGACTACCTCGGGCGGGGGGACATAAAGTATT
>JALOQI010000012.1 GCA_025453435.1 Candidatus Omnitrophota bacterium | reverse complement strand
ACCATAATGAAATGCTTGAATATCTTTTCCGGAACAGATCCGAGCCTGGAACCGGCTTTCACCTTATCGCCCGGTTTGGCCACAGGCGTGAATTCCCACACAGACTCTTCTGCCAGGGCCGGCAAATATTCCCCGCGCTTTAAGAAAAATCCATGCTTCTGCGCAAGGCTGGGCAAAGGGTTCTGCAGTCCGTCGTATATCTGGCCTAAAAGGCCGGGCCCCAGTTCCACCGAAAGAAGTTCTCCGGTGAATTCAGCCGTATCTCCGACCTGCAAACCGATAGTGCTCTCATAAACCTGGGTCTCTGCCTTATTGCCCCGGACGCGGATGACCTCGGCCTTGAGCGATTCGCTGCCGTGCTTAATGTAAGCTACTTCGTTCTGTATGACGCTTGTGTCGACCTGGGCAGTTACCATATTTCCGCTTATTTTCGTAACTTTGCCTGTTCTTTTAACTCGCATTATAATACCTCTTATATGTTTTAAATCAAATTGCTGACAGCACTTTATCCAGCATCTGCGGTTTATCTATCCTGGAAGCATTTTCCCAGCGCCAGAGTATTAAAAGTTTCAAACCGTATACTATGAGCGCATCCGGATCAAAATAATGTCCAAAGCTCAATTCTTCCAGCCTGTGCCACCGCGCCGCATCCAGGGATTTCTCGGATTCTAATATGGACGGCATCCTGTGGCTGTTCATTGCAATGTGATAAAGCGCCGTGTCGCCTGACCCGTCAGGCCTCAGGTATTTTTCCGGGTCTATCTTCCTGCGGCTTGCGCGGATCTTGACAAGTTCATTGCGCAAGCCTGTCTCGAAGGCTATCCATTGCTTAAGCGTGCTCTGGCTTACGGCATTTTCCAGAAGATCTTTATCAGCGCACAGGCTTAAAAGTTTAAAGTCTTCGTCGGGGATCAGATCCCTGCAGTTCTCCAGGAAATCGTTGAACTCAAAAGGCGGCTTTGCCCCGAATGAAAGCATCGGGAGACTGGACATCAAATATGGATACGCCGATGCCATATCAGCCGTTATCCTTTAGTAATTCAGCAACATTGGATTTGAGCGATTGCCCTATGTATTCTACAAGGGCTTTATCCGAGAAATCGAAGCTGGACTTGCCTTCGTCAAAGCTGATCACAAAACCGCTTTGGATATCGTCCTGCGAACGCAGCTCTATGCCTTTTTTTATCTCATCTTTAAGTTTATTCAGCATATGGGCTTCCAGCTTATTTTTGTCCTCGGCTGAAAGGTATATTATGGCGCCTTTGTTCTCTTTTGCGCAATATTCTTTCGCAATAGACTCTATGATCCTGGAAAGCTCGTCCGCATTCAGGCTGGCACGGATCTCCGTCGCAATTATCTTTTGAAGAAGCTGGCTGATCCTGCTTTTAAGCGCAAGCAAAACGTCCCTTCCGGATTGCTTAAGGCTGGCCTCTGAGCTTTGCTGCATGCGCGCTACTTTCTCTTCGGCCTCTTCGATCATCTTCTTAGCCTGGCTGTTGGCCTTGTGCACGATCATTTCCGCCTGGGACCTGGCCTGGGCTTCGATCTGCCGCGCTTTTTCTTCCGCAGCCTGCACGCCTTCCTGATTGATCTTCTCGATTAACTCTTTGATCTGGTCTGCCATAAAAACTCCTCTGTCCTTTATCGCTATTCCTTAATAATATCTCTCGCTGCTTTTAACGGATCGGCCGCTTCAAGTATCGGCCGTCCAACAACAATATAATCCGCTCCGGCTGAAAAAGCGTCTTTTGCCGTTGCTACGCGTTTCTGATCTCCTGCCCGGCTGGTTTTGGGCCTGATGCCGGGCGTGACAATGATGAAATTTTTGCCGCAGGCTTTTCTCACAGCTCTGGCCTCGTGAACCGAACAAACGATTCCGTCCAGGCCCGCTTTTTTAGCTAACCGCGCTCTCGCTAAGACAGTCTTTTTTGTATTCGCAGCCGACTTATCGCTCGTTAAAACAGTGATGCCCAAAAGAAAAGGTTTTTTGATATTTAATTTGGCGGATTCTTCCTTTGCAGCTTGCGCCGCCCTCATAAGCATCTCTTCCCCGCCGCTGGTATGCAGAGTAAGCATTTTCACTTCGAGCCTGGCTGCCTGGCGAACGGCGTGCGCTACGGTATTGGGAATATCGTGGAATTTCAGGTCCAGAAAGACTTCAGCGCCTTTTTTGCGAACCAGGCCGATCGCCTTTGGGCCATAGGCCGTGAAAAGTACCGGGCCTATTTTAAATATTTTTACCGCTGGATGTAGACGATCGACAAATCTTTTTGCCTGCTTGTCAGTATCTACATCAAGAGCCACTATGATTTTATCGTTTATTTTTTGCACTCTACTGACCCCGTCAGATCTTTAATTGAATTTATTTTATTTTGCGCCAGATACTTTTTCAGTCCGGCGATTATCTCAACCGAAACCCCCGGTTCGATAAAATTAGCTGTTCCGACGCTGATCGCGCTTGCTCCGGCTATGAAAAATTCCAGAGCGCTTTGCGTATCCATGATGCCGCCCATGCCGATGATCGGGATTTTCGCCTTTTGATATACTTCCCAGACCATACGCACTGCGATAGGCCTGATGGCCGGGCCGCTCAGGCCTCCGACGGTCATGGCTATCTTGGGCATGCGGGTTCTAACATCTATCGACATGCCTTGCACGGTATTTATCAGCGCTAATGCATCGCTGCCTGCGTCCTGGGCCGCCAGCGCGATTTCGACGATATCCGTGACATTGGGAGACAATTTAGTGATTAGAGTTTTTTTTGTGACTTTCCGAACAGCCCGGACAACTTCCGCTGTCGCGGCCGCATCCTGCGCAACAAGAATTTTTTTCTTGAGGTTCGGGCAGGATATATTCAATTCCAATGCGGCAACTGCGGGAATTTTATCGAGCCTTTTTGCGAGGATGACGAATTCTTCGAGGCTGGACTCAGAGGCAATGCTTACGATAACAGGCACGCCTGCTTTGCGCACAACCGGAAGCTTTTCGGAAAGGAATCTCTCGATACCGGGGTTTTCAAGGCCGATGGAGTTGATCAGCCCCAAAGGAGTTTCACAGGTGCGCGGCATCGGATTGCCCTGGCGCGGTTTTATGGTTATTGTTTTGGTTACGATCGCCCCGAGCTTCTTAAGATCGCACAGCCCTGCGAATTCATCGCCGTAGCCAAAAGTCCCCGAGGCCACCATCACGGGGTTACGAAGCCGGAGACTGCCTATTTTGGTCTTTATATCAGGGGCCATTTTATTTAGTCAATATCATCCTTACCGATATTATCAACAAGAAAATTCCGAACAGCCTCTTGAGCATTATGTCGGGTACGTTCTGGATCACATGCGCGCCGATCAGCCCTCCGATCAGGAATCCGGCGCAAATAAACCCTGCCATGCCGAGCTTAACGTTCCCGCTTTGATAATAGCGCATGGCTGCAAGGATTCCTATGGGAGGGACCATTATAGCCAGGGTAGTCCCTTGCGCTTGGTGCTGCGTAAGGCCGAATAAAAAGACCATAGCCGGAATGAGAATCGAGCCGCCGCCTATTCCGAACATGCCGCCAAGTATTCCCGCGACCAATCCCAGCGTGACGTATAAAAACGCAGTCATCGGATCCCCCCCCAGCTTTTAAGAGTTCCTGGCGAAATACACCTGATTTAGAAGCTCGGTTCTATGCAGAGGATCTTAAACTTCTTGAATTCCTTTAATCCGCCCTGTATAAAGCTCAGGTTCGTCAGATACTTAAGCTTGCACCAGGTCCAGAATGCTGATTTCGGCTCCATGTCAAAGTTCCACCAAACATATTTGAGCGCATAGCGGACTGTCAGCAAAAGGCTGATTAGCGTAAATATCTTCCATCCCAGGCCCGTCGTTAATATCATGGCGGCCAGGCCGATCAGGAACAGGAAGGCGAATATATGCATCAGATGGAAATTGCCGACGTACACAAAACCCCTCAGCGGGAACGGCACATGCACTGACGGGCCGCCTTTTAGGTTCTGGAATATTACTTCAAGGCCTTTTCTCTTTACGTATTTGTTTATCAGGGGCAGATGGGCCTGGCCGTATGTCACCCAGACTTTGCGCAAAGCGGTTGTGTCAGCCCTGTGCATGTGGTCGACTTTTGCAAGCGGAGCGAAATAGAACTTCCATCCCTTGCTGCGGTGCTGATAGCTTAAGTCCATATCCTCGCCGGTGGGCAGGTCCCAGAATTTCGCCCCGATATCTTTCATTGCGGACCTGCGGTATGCCACATTGCATGTGCCGAAGAAAAATCCTTTGTGGCCCGCGATGTCCACAGCATTGGGCTCTTTCGGGAAATCCGGGAAGTATCCTTCCTTAATAAATCCATAGCGCGGGGCGACCATGTTAAACCTGAAATGCTGGCACCAGGCCTCGACCATATTGTTCGGGTCGACTTTTAAGGTAAAAACTTCTCCTCCGACAGCCGCGATCTTAGGATCACGGTTAAAATGCTTTATCATCTCGTTGACCCAGTTCTTGTCAGGCGCGCAGTCCCCGTCCGTGAACAGAAGAAAATCGCCTTTCACGACTTCGAGGGCTTTGTTGCGGGCGAATCCCGGAGACGGGCACTTGGGAACCTCAACGAGTTTGATGAACGGATATTTTTTCTGCCAGTTTTTTATTATCTCTATTGTTTTATCGGTGGAGCCGCCGTCTACTATGACCCATTCCCACGAATTCTGGGGGTAGTTTACGTTCATCAGGTATTCGAAGGCCTTTTCAATAGTGCGCTCGAAATTCTTTACCGGGATTATGATAGATACAAATGGCGATCCTGACATCATTTCCCTCCATGATTGCTCCGGCATCTGCCGGAGAATATCACCACAAAAGCTCGTTAGCCAAGAAAACAGGCCCTTCTTTGCAGACCCGCTTGTAACCGTTTCGAGTGCGGACCACGCAGCCCAGGCATGCTCCTATTCCGCATGCCATATGAGATTCAAGCGATACCTGAGCAGGCACGCCGCTCTTCCGGCTTATCTCGCTCATAGCTTTTAGCATCGGCGCCGGGCCGCAGCCGTAGAGCATCTCTATTTTATTGGTCCCTGCGGATAAGATCTTATCCAGCAGGCCCGTTACCCTGCCGTGAAATCCTGCAGTCCCGTCGTCGGTAGCGATTTTCACATCCAACCCGAGCTTTTTGAAATCCGATACGCACAGAATCTGGGATTTCGTCCTTGCTCCTATTAAGACCGTTGCGCCGCGCCCTTTTAACTGTTGGGCTAACTTCTGGGCCAGAAAAACCAGCGGCGCTGCGCCTATGCCTCCGCAGACCAATAGCGCGCCGGACAGCCGAGCGCTGGCATCAATGTCAAATCCGCTGCCAAGAGGCCCTAATAAATCCAGCTCTTCGCCGGCTTTTTTTTGCGATAATATCTTAGTCCCTGCGCCGACCGCTTCATATAATAATTCAACCCGGCCTGACGCTTTGCCCGCGACTTTATGCACGCTCAAGGGTCTTCTCAAAAGAGGCCCTGTTAGGCCCTCTTTTGCAGCCCGGGTGATCTTTACCATAATAAAATTCCCGGGCCTTGCCAAACGGGCTATTTCAGGCGCGCCCAACTCAAGCTTATAATAGCACGGACCAATGCGCTTGTTACTTATTATTTTTGCAATTTTGTGTAACCTTCTCATATTTACGGGCTAATAAAACAGTCAGGATTAAATAAAGGCACAAAACTGCCATCTGCGGGGCCAGGGCCCTTGGCACATAGCTCCATCCGCGCAGATTCAGTTCTTCCCAGGATTCTATGACCAAAACGACCGCCAGTATCAAGATTATGCTGAGCATTTCCCTTTTCAGCCATGATAAACGCACAGGCAGATAAGAAGAAATGTCGTTCTGGATAATAAATGAGGCCCTGGGCAATATGCGCGGCACGGCCGAGCAATATTCTTTATAGCTATTGCCGAATTTTTGAGCCAGGCTTTTTTCTTCTTTGGGAAAAAGATTGTGATACAGAAACAGGAATCCTGCAAGAAAAATCAATAGCGCCCAGGGTTTTAAAACAGCTAGCACCAATCCGCAGCCTATCATGATTATACCCAGATACATCGGATTGCGAACCATTGCGTAGGGGCCTGTAACCACAAGGCTGGTGCTTTTGCGAGACTGCTCTGCTTTGTAGCCGCGCGCTGAAACGCGCAGAAGCTGGCCCGTAAGTATCAAGCTGACCCCGAAAGCTTCCAGGAAATCGTCAAAAGCGTAATCGGCGTTGCGGATTATAATGCGGGGGAAAAGAATAACAGTAAGTGTTGCCAGCAATAGAATTAGACCGTTGAGCTTTATGCGACTTTTCATTCGCCGCCTTTCTGATGAGAAAAAATCCTTTTTGAAGGGCAAAGCTTTCCAAGGACGCATTCATTGCACCGGGGTTTTTTTGCGCCGCAGATCAGCCTGCCGTGTTCGACCAGGAGATGGTTTATCCTTCCCCAATGCGCCCTGCCGATGCCTGCCATCAGATCCTGCTCTATTTTTACTGGATCTTTATTGCTGCTCAATCCCAGCCGCTGGCTTAAACGGCTGACATGCGTATCAACCGCGATCCCTTCGATCTTGCCGAAGGCTCCGGTTAAAACAATATTCGCTGTCTTTCTTGCAACTCCCGGAAGCAGGATCAGATCTTCCATGGTATCCGGCACATTGCTTTTGAACTCTTTGACTATCATCCGGGCCGCTGCGATTATATTTTTAGCCTTGTTGTGATAAAAACCCGTGCTGCGAATATCCTGCTCGAACGCGCTGACGTCTGCCGTGGCATAATCTGCAGCATTCTTATATTTGTTAAATAACTGCTGAGTCACCATGTTGACGCGGGCGTCAGTGCACTGGGCCGATAATATCGTCGAAACAAGCAGTTCCAGCGGGTTTGCGAACCGCAATGAACCTTTGGCTTTCGGATATTCTTTCTCGAGCAACTCGATAATTCTCGCCGTTCTTTTCTCCATCCGCGCCTTTATTTGAAGATCCTTCCCGTTGCCATGCTCCAGAACAAAATATCCAGATGTCCTGCGGGTATACCGCAATCCTTTGAGAATCTTCGCAGCTTTTCCTCGATCTCCAAATACCTTTTTTTCGTGAGACTTTTAGGGATCTCGGATATAACGCCCATCGCTTTAAGATTCCTCAATATATGGACATCCAGGATAGCGAGATCTTCCCCGAGCCCGATATTGCGAAGGAAATGGCTCGCCTCCTTATATCCTATGCCTTTGATGTTCTTTACCAGCCATTCCCGCGTAGAAACCGGGTCTTTGCTGTCGATCTTATCTTTGATCCGGATCCTGCCGCCATGGCTCAAATGCTCGCGCGCTGTGACTAAATAACCGGTTTTGTTCTTATAGAACCGCGCGCCTTTGACGTGAGGGCTTATCTGCTTTGCGTCGCCTTCGAAGAGAAGCTTTGTTTCTTTTAGCTTACGGATTATCTCGTCGCACTTTACCGCTTTTGATTGTGGCGTCAGTATGCAAAAGCACAATTCGCCGAATATATCTCTGTCGCAGGAAGCGCCTGCCCGCTTAAAATCATTCAAACGATCAGCTATGGCTTTTTTCTTTTGATCATAGGTTTGCTTAAGGACTTTTAACTTTTCTTTGTCAACAGGCATAGCCATTTAACCTTTGACCGTCTTTACCCAGACCTCGCGCTGCCTGGGGCCGTCCGATTCGCACAAAAATATCCCCTGCCACGTGCCAAGCTGTAATTTCCCCGACTCGACGATTATAGAAAGCGAGGAGCCCAGCAGGGAGGATTTTATATGGCTGTCGGAATTGCCTTCCGAATGGGAATAGTCAGAGCTTTCGGGCACTATGTTTTTTAGCGTTTTAATGATATCGCTCTTTACATCAGGGTCAGCGTTCTCGTTTATGGTCAGGCCCGCTGTTGTATGCGGGCAGAAAACCACGCACAGGCCGTCCTCGGCCTTGTCCTGCGTAACGCAGGACTGCACTTTATCGGTTATGTCCGCCAATTCCGCGCGGCGGGATGTTTTAACTGATATTTTTTGCATTATTTTTTTGCGCTCTTTGCCTTCTTTGCCTTTGCGCCTTTTTTATGGTATTCCTGCAGGGATTTTACATCGAGTTCCTTCTTTATGAGCATCTCTATGCCGTTGACAGTTGCCTGCGCTCCGGATATCGTCGTAGTGTAAGGAATATTGTACAGTATTACGTGCGAGCGGATCTTGACCTCATCCTGGCGAGGGATCCTTCCGGTCGGAGTGTTTATGACCATCTGTATCTTGCCGTCTTTCATAAGGTCCAGGACATTGGGCCTGCCTTCAGCAACTTTCGGAAGCTGTTTGACCTCGATGCCGTTTTTCTCCAAAGCGGCTGCGGTTCCAGACGTGGAGTATATATTGAATCCCAGGTCTTTGAGTTTTTTTGCTATGAACACGACAGCGCGCTTATCCCTGTCCCTGACTGAGATGAACACATTGCCTTTTTTCGGAAGGTTCTGGCCTGCGGCTATCTGGCTCTTTATGTACGCCCTGCCGAAATCCTTATCTATGCCCATGACCTCGCCGGTGGATTTCATCTCAGGGCCCAGAATGACATCCACTCCGGGGAAGCGGTTGAACGGGAACACCGATTCTTTCACTGATACGTGCTCGGGGATTATCTCCTGGGTGAATCCCAGATCCTTGAGTTTCTTGCCAAGCATGACTTTTGTGGCGAGTTTTGCCAGCTGAACGCCTATTGCCTTTGAGACAAAAGGCACTGTCCTGGATGCGCGCGGGTTGACTTCCAGAACATAAACTTTTTCATCCTTTACGGCATACTGGACGTTCATGAGGCCGACGACATTAAGCTCTTTTGCCATCTTGTAAGTGGCTTCCCTGACCTTGGCCAGCAATTCGGGCGAAAGCGTATATGACGGCAGGACCATTGCCGAATCTCCGGAGTGAATCCCGGCTTCTTCTATATGCTCGAGTATCCCGCCGATCACAAATGTCGTTCCGTCGCCTATCACGTCCACGTCAACCTCTATCGCGTCTTCGAGGAACTTATCTATGAGTATCGGATGCTCTCCGGATACCTTTGCGGCCGCGAGGATAAACCGCTCCAGAACGCTTTCATCATATACGATCTCCATCGCGCGGCCTCCGAGAACGTATGACGGCCGCACAAGGACCGGATACCCTATTTTCCTGGCGACTTCTTTTGCCTCTGCGAATGTGAACGCGGTGCCGTTCTCCGGCTGGAGAAGATTAAGCTTGTGAAGCATCTCTTTGAATCTTTTGCGGTCCTCGGCGATGTCTATGCTGTCGGCTGTTGTGCCCAGGATGTTAACCCCTGCTTTACGCAATGATACAGCAAGATTTATCGGCGTCTGTCCTCCGAACTGCACTATAACGCCCATCGGCTTTTCCAGGTCCAGGATATTAAGTATATCCTCTATGGTCAGCGGCTCAAAATAAAGCCTGTCTGAAGTATCGTAGTCCGTGGAAACCGTTTCGGGGTTGCAATTCACCATGACGCTCTCGATGCCTTCTTCTTTAAGAGC
>JALOQI010000095.1 GCA_025453435.1 Candidatus Omnitrophota bacterium | reverse complement strand
TCTTATGTCGATATTTTTCCGACAATGCTGTTCCTCCGGGACCAAGATAGGCTTCGATTACCCTTGGATTGGATTGGATTTCCTTCGCATTGCCTTCAGCAATTTTTACACCATAATCCAGCACAGTAATCTGGTCAGAGATACCCATAACAACGCGCATGTCATGTTCAATTAACAGAATCGTAATTCCCAGCTCATCCTTGAGGTTTCGGATGAATTTTGTCATCTGGTCAGTTTCCTGGGGGTTCATCCCGGCTTTAAGGTTCTGCACAAAATCCGGGCAGCGGACCCCGGCTGTCCATATAAGCGCGCTGTCTTCGAATGTATGACCCTGGCTGACTGTGACTTTATTGTCATTAACGGACTCGATAGTAGAACCGAGCAGGACCCCAATATTCATGCGCCTGAGATTATCCAGCGCATATTCTTTCATCCACGCAGGCAGGGGCCCCAGTATGTCAGGAGCGCGCTCAACGATAACAACCTGGCTCGAGCTGCCGGATATTTTTAATAAGAGCCTGGCGGATCATAGCCGCGTCAGCCGCGCTGTCCAGCTTGAAAGAATTTACCATTATCGCGCCGTTGCCGTAAAAATTCGTCTCGCTTCCGGATGCGATCAGCAGGTAATCGTAATCCAGGCTGCGGCCGGTTATTTCGATCCTTCTTTTTTCAAGGTCCAGGGATCTCACAGGCCTGTTCAAAAAAGTGAACCTGTATTTTTTACAGAGGCTTATCAGCGGGTAAGTCAAATATAACGGGTCTATCCCCCTGCCGATAGCGTCAGGGAGAAGCGGCAGGAAATTCTGATAAGAGCCTTTGTCGACTACGGTCAGGTTTTCATGGGGGCACAAACGGCTGATAGCGGCTGCTGCGGACAGCCCGGCAAAACCGCAGCCGATAATGACTATTTTTTTAGCGCTCATCGCAGATAAATTTGTGTATATATAAGGACCAGGCTGGTGACCAGCTGGCCGGCAATGGTCATTTTAGACGCAGCCAGGAGATTTTCTTTATTGCCGAAATCATTCTTGAGGGTCATATAAGCCTTGGCTGAGAAAAAAATACCGGCTATTGCGAACAAAGACTGCCGCGCAAGGTAACCCATGCTGACGCTCAGCGCCAGGTAAAAATAAGCGAAACATACAAGTATCGCATAAACTACGTGGGCGTTCTTTTTGCCCGAAAGGCTGACCCAGGTTTTCTTGCCGACCTTTATATCAGTGTCGAAATCCGGGACCTCGTTGATGAATAAAAGCGCTGTAGTAAGGAAGCCGAAAGGCAAAGACAGAATAAAAGACCTGGCGTCGGGAAAAATCTGGTTCTGTATGAAATACCCGCCCATGACAAGCGCAGGGCCGAAAAGCAAAAAAACAACCGGCTCCCCTGCCATGCGGTATGAAAGCCTCAAAGGGCTTTGCGAATATGACCAGCCCAGGATCGCTATCAGCAGGAAAAACTTAAGTATGAGAAAGTTCTGAAGCGTGATGGATAGAGTGATAAAACAAATGCCCGCCAGAGCAAGAAAAAACACCGCCAGCTTATAATAGAACAGCTCGGAAAGAACTCCTTGCTGTATAAGCTTGGAGCCCCCGAACATCCCGTAGTAGGTTTTGTCGTTCCAGTCGCGGCCGCTTTTTGAATCCGCGTGGTCGTTGATAAGATTGGCGCTCAGGTGGGTTGCAATTACGCCTATAAAACCCAGGAGAAAATCAAGGGTGTCGAATCCGTCCGTTTCCAGGATACTGCCGAATATAAAAGGTAAAGCGCTGGCTGCAACGAACGGCAGGCGCATTGCCCTGAAAAGATTTTTAACATTCATCCCTGAAGCAGGATTCATGCGCTTTCTTTATTAGGATCGGCCTCTTGTTTGGCGGAAAAAGGGTCTACTAATCCGGCAAGATCTTCCCAGAACTTTTCCACGCGCACAGAACCTTCGGGTTCCAGCGCAGGGAATTCCAAAAACGGTACCGCGATATTATCCTTCCCCAGCTCTTCCTGCAGGATCTCAGCCATTATGCCCATAAGAACAGGATCGCCGGCTCCGGGTTTATCAACCGGATTAGGTGATTCGGTCTGATAGCGGTTCACCTTGTGCTTTCCCCAGTGTATGCCGCACGTCGGGCTGTTCTCGAGCCCTACAAAACAGCACAGCCTGTAGCCGTTTTTGATGAACTCTTTGACCATCAGCATAGGAACTTTAAGTAATTCTTTGCAATGGCTGCGGAAGAAAATATTGTCATACTGCTGGCGGCCCTGGGGATTGCGCATCAGGCCCATTGCCGTGGTCTCGGGGCAGGCGTACTGTATCACCCCGACCTTATGGCCCAGAAGATAATCCATGAGTTTTTTTGAAAGCGGGAAATTCTGTCCGAGTATGTGCACGCGGCAATACGGATTGACCAGGCACTGGGCGATCAGGATTATTTTCTTATCCTTCTTGCTCATATGAATTCTTTAATTTTTTCAAGCACGTCCGCAAACGCGCAGGGCTTGGTGATAAAATCGCATTTCCCCATATGACCGCTTATCTTCGCCATCTCGGAGACATCCAGGTCTTTGCCGGTCATAAAAATGATCGGGATATCGCAAAGGGCCTCGTCCTGCCGCAGATCTTGCGAAACCGTATAGCCGTCGGTGTCTTTAAGCACGACGTCCAGAAGGATACAATCGGGCTTATCCACTCTGCACTGGCTCAATACATCCTTGCCGGATGTAAGGACCTTTACGTCAAAACCATTCTGCAAAAGTTTCTTGCTCAAAATATCGCATACATCCAACTCATCGTCGACTACCAGGATCTTTTTCATTTTGAACCTCCTTAGCTTTACCCGCTATTATGAGAAACGGGGGACATTTCTGGTTTTTCCAGGGAGAACGTTCTATGAAAAACCAGAAACGTCCCCTAAATATGACATGGCTTTAAGAGCGCTGATTCGCCGGGCTATCGGCGGATGCGTAGCCATGAGGTCAGCCACCCGGCCTTCGCGCAAACCCATGCTGGCACCCTTGGGATCCGCTATCCACAAATGCGCATTGCCCTGATATGCGTTTGCCGTAGGGCCTGCTGCGCCGTCTATTTTCTCAAGGGCGCTGACAAGAGCCATCGGATTCCTCGTCAGTTCGGCGCCTGATGCATCCGCGAGATATTCGCGGCTGCGCGAAACCAACATCGCAAGCAGCTGCGAGACGAGCGGCGCGAGGACCACCGTGACTAACCAGATCAAAATAAGTATAACTCCTGCCCCGCCTTCAGAGCGCGAACTCCTGCGTTTAGACCGGAACATCGACCGCGATGCCCAATCAGATATCAACGCTAAAGCTCCCACCAGGACCGA
>JALOQI010000011.1 GCA_025453435.1 Candidatus Omnitrophota bacterium | reverse complement strand
TCATGCAATTGAAACGCTGGGCGCCGCAACAGTGCTGTGCTCCGATAAAACAGGCACGATCACGATGAACTCGATGATCCTGGATACGGTCTGTGTTGACGGTGCACTTTTCAGGATCAGCCGGGATACAGGCGGTTCTTTGCCGGAAAAATACCACGATATCCTGGAATACGGCATGCTTGCGAGCCAGGAGGACCCGTTCGACCCGATCGAAAAAGAGATGCACAAGGCCGGGGATTTCTTTCTGGCTTCCACTGAGCACGTTCATAAGGACTGGAAGCTGATCAGGGAATATCCTCTGTCAAAAGATCTCCTGGCTCTGTCCCATGTGTGGGAATCGCCAGACAAAAAGAATTACGTTATAGCCGCGAAGGGCTCGCCCGAAGCAATAGCCGACCTGTGCCATATGGATGCCGCTCGGCAGAAGAAGATGAACGGCTGCATAGAGCGGATGGCGGACAGCGGCCTTCGCGTTCTCGGTTGCGCCAAGGCGTCTTTTACCAGGACGGAACTGCCCGATGTTCAGCACGATTTCGTGTTCGAATTCGCCGGGCTGTTCGGTTTTATAGACCCCGTGCGCGATACGGTGCCGGATTCTATCAATGAGGCTCAATCAGCGGGCATGCGCGTGGTCATGATAACAGGCGATTATCCCGGGACTGCGACAAATATCGCCAAACAGATAGGATTGAAAAATCCGGGAGTTTTCATTACCGGAGCGGAACTTGCGTCAATGAGCCAATCGGATCTGAGGTCCAGGATAAAAGAAGTGAATGTGTTCGCCAGGGTCGTGCCCGAGCAAAAGCTTTTAATAGTCAACGCTCTCAAGGCTAACGGCGAGGTTGTTGCTATGACCGGCGACGGTGTAAATGACGCGCCTGCGTTAAAAGCGGCTCATATAGGCGTTGCAATGGGTGAGCGCGGCACCGACGTAGCCCGCGAAGCCTCCAGCCTTGTGCTTTTGAACGATGATTTTTCATCCATTGTCGCCGCAGTGCGCTTGGGCAGGAGGATATTCGATAACCTCAAAAAAGCTGTAGCTTATATTTTTGCGGTTCACGTGCCCATTGCGGGCATGTCTTTTTTGCCGGTGCTTTTAAATCTTCCGATCGTCCTTTTGCCCGGCCATATCGCTTTCCTGGAACTTATAATAGACCCCGCGTGCTCTACGGTCTTTGAGTCCGTTCCCGAAGAAAAAGGCATAATGCACAGGCCGCCGCGCTCATTGCGCAATCCTTTGTTCGGCAGAAAATCGTTTTTTGTCAGCCTTATGCAGGGTTTGAGCATTCTGGCGGTTGTATTCGGGGTTTTTATTTATTCCTGGGCAACCGGAAAAGGGGAGCTTGAGGCGCGCACGCTTTCGTTCGCGACCCTCGTATTCGCCAATATCATGCTTATTTTGACAAATCTTTCATGGTCGCACGGCATATTCAGGATTATAAGGACCCGCAATCCGGCATTGTGGGGTGTGATGTTTGTAACGTTACTGGCATTATTCTCAGTGCTTTATGCGCCTGTTTTAAGGGAACTGTTCCATTTTTCAATACTTCATCCGGCAGATATATCCCTGGCTTTTGTCCTGGGCATTTCGAGCCTCCTGTGGTTCGAGATAGTGAAAAAGAGGTTGACATAACAGCCGGATGTGGTATACTTAGCGGGTGGTGAACAAAGATTAGAACTCGCGAACCGACAAGGTGCAGACGTCTAGCCTTTCGGTTTTTTTTTGTTGTTTCTACTTGTGTTTACCATAATATTGAGGAAAAGGAGGAACAAAGTACATGGCAAGAGGCAAAGTAAAATGGTTTTCGAACCAGAAGGGTTATGGATTTATTACGCCTGAGTCCGGAGCCGATGTTTTCGTGCATCACAGCGCGATTCAGGGTGAAGGATATAAGACACTCACTGACGGGCAGGAAGTGGAGTTTTCGATCGAAAAAGGTCCCAAGGGTGAGCAAGCTACAAACGTAGTGAAGCTATAACGGATCTTCGTCCGAAGCCCGCCGCGCCAATCGCGGCGGGCTTTGCTTTTTTTAAGGCGAAGGGCCGAAAACGCAGCAAGATTCGCAAAAGGAGGCACACATGCACGACGGGAAAGTAAAAAGGCTGGTCCGCGACCGGGGATTCGGTTTCATCAACGATACCGACGGCCGCGAGATATTTTTTCACAAATCAAGCCTTGTAGAGACCAGGTTTGAAGATCTTACCGAAGATCAGGCTGTGGAGTTCGACGTAGAAAAAGCCGATAAAGGTCCGCGCGCGATCAACGTGCACGTGAAGAAATAGAAGAAAAAGCTCAAGCTAAAAACGGGGGACGCTTCTGTTTTTTAGGCTGCGATCTTAGCAGAAAAAAACAGAAGCGTCCCCAAGTTTTTCAGAGTATAATACTCGCATATGAATCTTGAAAAAAAGCTAATCAATCTGCGCGCTATCCTGCGCGATATGGATTCTGCGCTGGTCGCTTTTTCCGGAGGCGTTGACAGCACGTTCCTGGCAGCTGCGGCGCATGGCTCGCTCGGAAGCAATGCGCATGCTGTTACAGCCCGGACTCCTTACGTGACCGGGCACCAGATCGCTCAGGCAATAAGCGCAGCGCGGCATATAGGAATACGCCACTGCGTGGCGAACATTGACCTGCCACGGGCATGCGGAAAAAACACTCCGGAAAGATGTTTCTTCTGTAAAAAAAAGATATTTTCAACGCTCAGGCGTATCGCATTGCGCAAAAAAATTTCTTTTGTTATTGAGGCTTCGAATATTGACGACCGAAGAGATTTCAGGCCAGGTGCGAGGGCCTTAAAGGAATTGCGGATCAGAAGCCCTCTGCAGGAAGCAGGCTTCGCCAAAAAAGACATAAGAGAGGCATCCAGGCTTATGGGTTTAAAGGGCTGGGATAAAGAATCGTCTCCGTGCCTTGCCACAAGGATACCCTATGGAGAGCCTGTAACGGCGGGCAAGCTTTCCGAAATAGAAAAGTCGGAGTGTTATCTGCGCAAGCTCGGATTTGTTAATGTGCGGGTCCGGCATCACGGCAATACCGCGGTTATCGAGGTCAGGCAGGATCAGATCCCGGATGCAGTGAAGTATCGCAAGTCCATAGCGCGCAGGCTAAAGTCTATAGGGTTCGATTATGTTACCGTCGACCTGCGGGGTTACAGGCCGGGCTCGATGAACGAGGTGTTATAATGGATAAGAAAAAAGTATTAGAATTGCTCGCGAATGTCAGGAATAAAAAGATTTCGGCCGAGGACGCATTTGACCGCTTAAGGCATCTGCCTTATGAAGATCTGGGATTCGCCAAAGTGGACCATCACCGGGCGATGCGCACAGGTATGCCTGAGGTAGTGTTTTGCGAGGGCAAAACACTGGAACATATATCAGCCATATTTAAGAGCCTGATGGCAAAGAGCAAGGTCGTGCTTTTAACCCGGGCGGATGAAAAAGTTTATAAGGCTGTTAAGCGTATAGCGCCGGCAGCCAGATACGATCCACAGGGCCGGGTGATCACATTAACGCCCAAGGCTTTGAAAAAACACGGAAAGGTCGCAGTGGTCTGCGCCGGCACCGCGGACATACCCGTAGCGCAGGAAGCTTCGATCACAGCTGAGATATTCGGATGTTCGGTTGAGCGCGTTTATGACGTGGGAGTCGCAGGCCTTCACAGGCTGCTGGATTGTTTTCACAGGATCTCTGACAGTTCATGCATAATAGTTCTGGCAGGCATGGACGGCGTACTGCCGTCAGTAATAGGGGGCCTTTCATCTTGCCCGGTAATAGCCGTGCCGACGTCTGTCGGGTACGGAGCGAATTTCAAAGGCATAGCGCCTCTTCTGACGATGCTCAACAGCTGCAGCCCCAATGTATCGGTGGTAAATATCAACAACGGTTTCGGCGCAGGATTCATCGCGGCCCTTATTAATAAAGGAAGACAATGAACGGAAATAAAGTAGAACTGATCGATCTTGAAAAAAATTCGAAATATCAGCGGCTTCTGGCAGGCATCCCGCAGACCTCAGGGATGAAAGCGGGCCAGGTCGTTCTTCAGCCCGGAGAATCCGTGGGCAGCCACAGCACTGATTCAAAAGAAGAGATAATAATAATCCTCGAGGGAAGTATAGAGGCTGTTATAGAAGGCAAGGCAGGGCTCTGCGCGGCAAAAGGCCAGGTTGTATATATACCGCCAGGGACCTTGCACGACATGAAGAACGCGGGGGATTCTCCGGCGCGCTACATTTACGTAGTTAATCCCGTATAAAATTTTTTTAAAATATATTGACATGGCCGTCAGTTTTTATATAATAACTTCATGCAGAAAGAAATGATGCTGGAAGACATAGTTGCGGAGAAACCTCTGCGTCTTTCTAAACCGCGAAAGCCGCAGGCTTTCGGGTATGAGCTGCTTCTGGATCTTTATAACTGCAAAAAAGGCGCGTGCGACGACTTAGCTCTGTGTTACCAGTTCCTGGACGAGTTCGTATCGTACCTGGGCATGGAAAAGCAGTCCCCGCCCAACATATTTTTTACCGACGCCACGAGATTCCCCGATAAAGCCGGACTTTCAGGATGGGTGCCGCTGGTCGAGAGCTCGATCGTGATCCATACCCTCAGCGTAAAGGATTACATCTCGGTAGACGTATATTGCTGCAGGGAATACGACATCGAAAAGGCAAAGGAGTTCGCCAGGCGCTTTTTCGCCCCCCAGCGCATGGACGCCCAGTATATCCTGCGGGGTCTGGACTACTACAAATAAGCGAGTTATTCTCAAATGGAAAAAATAGATTGCAATAAATGCCCGCGCCAGTGCACGTGCTGCGAGACAGGGGCGTGGGTGGACCTCGAAGAAGCGAAAAAAATATTATCCTCGGGAATCAAGTGGAAAGGCACTTTTTTCGAATTTGAAAAAGACGACGCTTTCCCTTCCGGATTCCGCGTCGGCACCAGTTTAGGAGACAATCCCTGCACGTTCCTCACCCCTGACGGCCTGTGTTCCATACATCAGGTCAGCTATGATCTGAAACCTTCCTCATGCAAAGAATTTCCTTTAGAAAGAGGCAAGCCCGCGCCTTTTCTGGAAGATCTGTGCTATCTCGTAAAATCGAAAGATTTTGTAAATAACACCAAGGTTTAATATAAAATAAAATTTCATGATAAAGAAAACGTTAATATCGTTATTCTTTTTTGCCGTCTCGGCCGGATGCGCGTTCGGCCAGATCGGCAGGTCGGTCGACGAGTTTAAAAAAAGCAAATTCGCGGTGCAGGAAGGGTTCAAGTTCCATGACAGCTATCTCATAACCGAAGATCCCCTGTACCAGGGCAAATACGCGTTTAACTTTTTCACGGCCGATAAACGCTACAAGTTGCAGATCATTGCCGATAGGCTTGGCAAAGCAATTGTTTTTGAATATCTGTTTTACCCTGTTGCCGACAATGAGATGATAGCTTTGAAAGACGGCTCTATTACATTGGATTTCGTATCGCAGAGCTCGGGCGGCAAGGTTTCCGCGGATCAGTATATATCGCTTGTTTGTGAAGCTAACGCGGGCAATCGCAACGTAAAATACACAAGAAAGATAGAGGATTTTATCGTGGCTCTGACCCGGTATGACAATAAAATGATTTCAGGGTGGAGCATCGGGGTCAATAAATGACGGGCGTTAATGCTATGAAAAGACTGGGTTTCTGGGTTATTTTTTCAGCCGTTTTGATGTTTTCTGTCGATTCTTTAGCGGCGCAGCCGCTGGCTCTGCGGTTCATCAAAATATACCACGGAGACGGAAGGGATATTTTAAAGACCGCAACGGTCGCATTGAGCCCTCAGGGCAAGATGACTTTTGACGAAAAGACAAATACGATCGTAATACTTGAACGGGAAGAGTATTTAGCCCACCTTCAGGAGCTTATCGGCTATCTCGACAAAACGCCTCAACTGGCTGTGATATCTGTGACGGCAGCTGATGTGAACATGAGCTTCATAGAAAAATCCGGGATCAGGGCGGTCCAGGTCATATATCCCCGCGCAACATACTCAGGATTGCAGGATATGCTGGCTGCCGGCCAGGATTCCGTGAAAAAATATCAGCTCAACCTGCAGTTAAAAAGCGGCGAGCCGTCAATTCTATTATTAAAGAAAGATGAAATATTTCCGTCTGCCGCGGTAGAACCTGCCGGCGGCAGTGCGCCGTCAATTCCCGGAAAGAATGAAGATCCGGAATATATTGAAGTCCTGCCGCTGGTGAACAATGACGATACCGTGACATTGAAACTTCGGCCGGCCAAAGCCGGAGTTCAGTCGTCAGATCCTGCGATAGAGCCACCCGTGCTTTTGCAGGTCACTATGCACAGGGGAGACGCGCTGACCCTGCTGGGCGTAAGGACTATTTCGGAATTCCGCAAGGACAGCGCATCCCGCAAGACTTTGTTTTTCCTCACCCTCAACTAATGCAGACGCTTTAGCTATCCCTCTGTCCGCTATAATGTTGCAAGTTTAAGTTTACCCTTGATCATATGACTAAGATAAGATTAGAGCAGGGAGATATTACCGGGATCGCTGCTGACGCAATTGTCAATGCCGCTAACAAAACCTTGCTCGGAGGCGGGGGAGTCGACGGAGCGGTCCACCGCGCAGCAGGCCCGGCGCTTCTGGCCGAGTGCGCGACTTTAGGCGGCTGCGACACAGGCCAGGCAAAGATCACTAAAGGTTATAATCTGCCGGCCGGATTCGTGATACATACGGTAGGCCCTGTCTGGCATGGAGGCGATAAAGGCGAGGAGGCAGCATTGGAAAATTGCTATTTTAATTCGCTGGAACTCGCCCGCAAACATAAGCTGAATTCGATCGCATTCCCCGCGATCTCTACCGGCGCTTACAGGTTTCCTATAGAAATAGCAGCTGACATAGCTTTGCGGACCGCGAAAGATTTCCTTAAAAAAAATCCTATTTGTTTCGAAGAAATAATATTCGTCCTTTTTTCTGCGGCCGATCACCGGGTCTACGATAAATGCCTGCAGAAATATTTCCCTCCGTCGCAGCCGGGCGCAAATACAGCGTAAAGACTGGTTGATAAAAATCCCCCTTTGCTGTAAAATATTGTCAATGGAGCGTTTAATGAAAAGGAAGATCGATCCGAAATTCATGATGCTGGCGATAAAAGAAGCGGGCAGGAACCTAAAAAAGCCCGACGGTGGGCCGTTCGGCGCCTGTATCGTAAAAAACGGGAATGTAATAGCTGTCGGCCGCAATACGGTGCTAAGAAACGACGCCAGCTGTCACGCCGAGATAAACGCAATACGGGAGGCGTCAAAAAAACTCAAAACCTATGATCTGTCAGGCTGTGAAATTTATTCCACTACCGAACCCTGCCCGATGTGTTTTAGCGCTATCCACTGGGCCCGCATCGATGCCGTAGTGTTCGGCACGGGTATATCCGATGCGCGCAAAATAGGCTTCAACGAGCTGGGCATCAGCGCAAAAAAAATGAAAAAGATGGGCGGGTCCGGCATTTCGATCACTGCGGGTTTTATGCTCGAAGAATGCCGCGGGCTTTTTGCGGCCTGGGAAAGGTCGCCTTTTAAAAAAGTTTATTGATCGCATTCGCATGTTAAGGAGGCAGCATGAAAATCGGACATCTGGACGTCAAGATCTTCAGGATCAAGAACCGCCGGGGTTATGCGGCCGTCTGCTGCGAGCATCTTACCGAGGGTTCTTCCGCGCAGGAGGCGTATGACCGCATGGTCAAGGCGCTTCGCCGGACTGAGCGGCGCAGACAGTCATAGGATATGTAAGATTTTTAAATGAGGAATGGCTATCTATGATACAGAAATGCCCCGGGATAGACAGCAGAAATTTGAGGGTTGAAATAACGACGTGCCCTCACTGTAAATATAAGCTTGAGATATTTTCCGACGAGATAAAAGCGAAGTGCCCCAAATGCGGCAAGCCGGTCATGCGTAAAAAACTTCCGTCGTGCCTCGACTGGTGCGTTTGGGCAAAAGACTGCATGAGGGGCGTTGACAAATATGAGAAGGATAAGCCTGCGAAAGCAAAAAAACCGGGGAGGTAATTATGGCAAAATTTTCAAGAAGGGATTTTCTTAAGCTTTTAAGCTGCGGGCTCGGGTCAGCCGCTATATTGCATTTTATGCGAAGGACAGGGGTAGCGGCAGCGGTAAAAAACCCCAACGCCAGGAAGAAAAGGCCTGTTGCCACCGACCATGACCTTGTCAAGGTCAAAGGGACCGATCCTGCGGCAATGACACGAAAGGCGGTTGAAACTCTGGGGGGCATGGGAAGGTTCGTTAAAACAGGCGATGTGGTAGTGATAAAGCCCAACATCGGCTGGGACCGCTCGCCTGAGACCGGCGCCAACACAAATCCTTTCGTCGTGGCCGCGCTCGTGGAAATGTGTTATGAAGCGGGAGCTAAACGGGTGAATGTGTTCGACAACACCTGCAATGCTTCGGAGAGGTGTTATGTGACGAGCGGCATCAGAAAGGCCGCTGAATCCAAAGGCGCGAAGGTCTATTTCACGGACAGCTGGAATTACGTCAAAGCGCAGTTCCCCTACGACAGCCCTATGGAAGGTTGGCCTGTGTTCCGCGACGCTATCGAGTGCGACGCTTTCATAAACGTGCCCGTTCTCAAGCATCACGGCCTTACGGGTTTGACGCTCGGCATGAAGAACCTTATGGGGATCTGCGGCGGAAGCAGAGGGCTGATGCATTTAGATATCGGCAGAAAACTGGTAGACATAACCGATTTCATAAAACCCGACCTCACGGTCATAGACGGGTTCAGGTATCTTACGCGCAACGGGCCCACGGGCGGCAATCTGGCCGATGTGCAGGCATTGAACACGGTCATTGCTTCTGCGGATTTCACCCTGGCTGACGTATATTCGTGCAGGCTTGTGGGCAAAGATCCTAATTCTATTCCCTACATAGCCCATGCAATAGAGCGCGGTTTCGGAAGCGAATATTATGCGAAAAAAGACATCGTTGAGCTATCGGTCTGAGAATAATTTATGGCGAAAAAACTGGTAATAGCCAGGCGGGTCTCGCAGACCTTTTTCGGACTTCTATTCGTATACATCCTCTGGTCCACGACGTATCCGTTAAAGGGGATCTTTTCGGCGCAGATCTTTTTTAAAACCGATCCGCTTTTAATGCTTGTAACGGCTTTAAGCGAGCGCGTGATCCTTGCAGGGATCGTTTGGTCTTTGGTCATGTTAGGCCTTACATTGGTTTTTGGAAGATTTTTCTGCGGCTGGATATGCCCTCTCGGCGCTTTAATGGACCTGGCGACAGTCGAGAAGAAAAATAGAGCGCTCAAGGACCGGACAAATCGCAGGCTCAGGCGCATAAAGTACTGGATACTTGGAATTATAACACTGGCTGCTTTGTCAGGACTCCAGCTCGCCTGGTTTTTAGACCCTGTAGTCATCGCAGGCAGGTTCGTGTCGCTGAACCTTATCCCTACTGTTACGTTTTCGATCGACTCAGGCTTTGCGTTATTAATAAAAAATTTTAACCTGTATGGGCCGGTGTACGATCTTTACCGGAGTCTCAAGTCTTCTGTGCTCGGTGTCCACGTTCGGTATTTCGCTCACGCGTCGATAGTTTTCGCGTTTATGATAGCGATAATCGCGGCGGCCGTTTATTACAAGCGCTTCTGGTGCAGGGCAGTGTGCCCGCTCGGGGCTTTGTATGCGATCGCAGCCAGGCACAGCCTGCTCACCAGAGAGGTCGTTGAGTGCATCAACTGCGGAAAGTGCAAGCAGGATTGCAGGATGGGCGCGATACGCGATGACGCAAGCTACGTAAAACAGGAATGCATTCTCTGCATGGACTGCGTTTA
>JALOQI010000010.1 GCA_025453435.1 Candidatus Omnitrophota bacterium | reverse complement strand
ATGTGCTCATCAGGCGCATACTTCAACATAGGCCATTCAAAGCCGCGCATCAAGATCGGAGGCGGGGTATGTAAACTCAACGACGTTCCCGCATATACCGGCTTTGCAGCTGTTGATATATATCTTGGCGCTGCGGCAATGCCTGAGGATGATCCCCGGAATAAGGTATACCCCGGAGAATTCAAATACGGCGGGGGGCACGTAATTCAGGAGCTTCTCGAAGGCAAAGACATAAGGCTTGAAGCAACTGCTTACGGCACAGATTGTTACCCGCGAAAGAAACTGGACACCTGGATCAACCTGAAAGATGTCAATGAGGCAGTGCTTTTTAATATAAGAAACGCCTACCAGAATTATAATATAGCTGTCAATGTTTCCGACAGGCCGATTTATACTTATATGGGCATGCTGAAGCCGGAACTTGGAAATGCCAATTACTGTTCTGCGGGACAGCTGTCTCCTCTTTTAAAGGACCCGAATTACCGCACAATAGGCATCGGCACTCGTATTTTTCTCGGCGGAGGCGTAGGTTATGTGGCATGGAACGGCACGCAGCACAATCCCGGGGTGACCCGCACACCTTTAGGCGTGCCGGTCGCAGGAGCAGGGACTTTGAGCGTAATAGGAGACTTAAAGCAGATGAAGGCTCATTGGCTGCGCGGAACCAGCATGCTTGGTTATGGCTGCACACTTACGGTGGGTATCGGAGTCCCTATACCCGTGCTGGATGAGCAGGTCGTTGCCTGCGCTGCGGTCAAGGACGAAGAGATATTCGCGCAGATCGTGGATTACAGCCATGATTATCCCCAGGGTATATCGCGTTCATTGGGCCAGGTCTCTTACGCCCAGTTAAAATCAGGAAAGATCATTATCCAGGGCAAAGAGGTGCATACGGGCGCATTATCGAGCTATTCCCGCTCAAAAGAGATAGCGGAAGAATTAAAGGCGTGGATCTCAAAAGGAGAATTCACCCTTACAGAGCCGGTAGCATGTCTACCCGGAGCTGAATCCGGTTATTCGTTCAAACCTTTGAATGAACGGCCGCTTTAGTAAAGTTTATAGATTAACTGACAGGAGCATACTATGAGAGAGCAAGTTGAAAAAGCGCTGGATAAAGTAAGAGAAATGCTTGCCGCTGAAGGCGGCAATATAGAGCTTGTAGATGTCAGCAAGGACGGAATAGTAAAGGTCCGCCTTACTGGAGCCTGCGGATGCTGCCCGATGTCGCAGATGACGCTCAAAATGGGCGTCGAGCGGGTATTAAAGGAAGAAGTCCCCCAGGTAAAAGAGGTTGTGGCCGTATGATATCCAAACGGATAGTCCTGCATTTTCCTCAAAGGCTTGTGGATAAGCCGATCGTGTACAGGCTGATAAAGGATTATCGGCTGGAATTCAATATTTTAAAAGCTTATGTCACTCCCCAGGAAGAAGGCCTGATGGTCCTGGAGCTGCGCGGAGAAGATGCGGAATATGAAAAGGGTCTTGAGTATCTAAAAGAATCAGGAGTCAAGATCCAGCCTTTGAGCGAAGACATCGTGCGCAACAGCGAGAAATGCACTGACTGCGGCGTATGCGTGACCATCTGCCCGGCTGAGGCTCTGGTTGTAGATCCCGCGACCCGAAAAGTCATTTTTGACCAGGAAAAATGCATTGCGTGCGAGTTATGCATAAAAATATGCCCGACCCACGCTATGGAGGTGCATTTTTAAATGAACGAGAAAAGAAAAGAGCACAGGCTTAAAGCAAATATCCCCGTAAAACTCTCTTTCGGGAACAACGACGAGCTTGTTGCCAGGACCGAGAACATAAGCAGGCTTGGCACATACGTTGAACTGCCCAGGGAGGTCCCGGCAGGAAAAAATATAGTAATAACTCTTGAGCTCCCCGCTTATACGCAGGATGCTTCATTAATAGGAGATGTGTCATGCAGCGGCACGGTTTTCCGCTCAAACCGGGTCCGCCTCATAGACGGCTCCGAACGCTGGGGAACGGGTATTTTTTTTACCGATTTCGAAAGCCTCAGTGACAGACAAAAAGTCTCATTTTACGTAGACCATCTGATAGCGAAGGAAGAACAAGAGATCAAAGAAGGGCTTAAGCGCAGGAAAGCGAAAGAAACAGCGCATTTGAGCGCCAGGCAGATAGAAGGCGCCGGCCGAAAACAGGAAGCTTTTCAGAAAGAGGCGCTGGGCCTTCTGCATGATATCTCCAGCCGTTTAGACGCTATAGAGCGCAAGCTAAAAGTATTGAAAAAATGAGACCTTTCATTTGCGCGGCCTTCCCGCCTGTGTCATGACCCCTATGGCAGTCGATCAGATCCTTGAATATTTAAGAAGAAAACAAAACCCAGTTACGGCAGAAGAGCTGTGCCAGCGCTTTAAGATCAGCAGGCAGGCTTTGTGGAAATATGTCCTTCAATTAAAAGACCTGGGTTACGGTATTTCTTCGGTCCCTCATCTGGGCTACCAGCTTTTGAATTGTCCTGACAGGTTATATCCGGCAGAGATCCAGTCAGGGCTCAACACCAAGCTTATAGGCAAAGCAGTCCGGTATTACGACCATGCGTCCTCTACTATGGACCTGGCCATGCAGTCAGCTTCCGATAAAGCCTGCGAAGGAACGGTGGTTGTAGCCGAGACTCAAACTAGCGGCAGGGGCAGGCTTGGCCGGCAATGGTCTTCTCCAAAATATAAGGGCCTGTACTTTTCTGTGATCTTGAAGCCGGCGATGGGCCCGGGAGAAGTCGCTTCAATCACGCTGATGTCAGCTGTAAGCGTCTGCGAAGCGATCGGGCAGGTATCCGGGCTCGAAGCGGCCATCAAGTGGCCCAACGATATACTTCTTGGCAGCGGAAAGCTGGGCGGAATACTTACGGAGATGAACGCTTCTGTCGAGAGGGTTAATTTTGTCGTGATCGGCATAGGCGTAAATGTGAACAACAAAAAAGAGACGCTTGTCGACGGCGCGGCTTCTATCAGGGAACGCACCGGTTCTACTGTAAACCGGGCGGAATTGCTCCAGGAGATACTGCGGCAGATGGACCTGAACTATTCGAAATTCCGCAAGAATGAAATCGGGCCGATACTGGATTCATGGCGCAGGTCGAGCGCTACTCTGGGCAAGCGGGTCAAGATAGATATGCACAAGCGCCGGATAGAGGGCATTGCCGTTGATATCGACGCTGACGGAGGGCTTCTTGTGCGCTGCGACAGCGGCATAATAGAAAAGATCATGGCGGGAGACGTTTTGCATGGAATACACTAAAGGCAGTCTTGGGCGCATTTTTGTTTTAAAATTCAGTCATGAAGATGTCCTTTTGCGGGAATTGGAACGGTTCAGCCGCAAAGAGAAGATAAAGTCCGCGGTGTTTATATTTCTGGGCGCGTTGAATAAAGGAGATCTCGCCGCCGGCCCGAAAAAGCCCGTCATCCCCCCGCAGCCGAATTGGAAAAAATTCGCCGGAGGATGGGAAGCCATGGGCATAGGCACGATATTTGCCGGCAAGCCAGGCCCGCAGATACATGTGCATACCTCGATGGGTAAAAAGGACAGGACTCTGACAGGCTGCGTTCGCAAAGCGTCGGATGTTTTTTTGGTTATCGAAGCTGTTGTGTTCGAGCTTAAAGGCGTCAGAGCCTCAAAGGCCATTGATCCGAACACCGGAATAAATCTGCTTCGCATAATGGCGGGAAGTTGAAATATGCCACGCACAACGGCGATACTCGCAATCATTTATTTTTTTCTCGTGGAAGCGGTGATAATCATGTATTCGCGGCCCGGCGCCGTATCGATTTCCCCTAAGCAGGCGGCGGGGAAAACCGCTCCTGTATTTGTCGAAGAGAAAAAGGCCCCTGATTATTCAGGTGAAAAAATAGTCTATGACGTTAAAATGGGCGGTATTAAGATCGGCACAAGCACATTTATGCACCGGGAGAAGACAATCCTTGATGGAAAACAAGCGCATCTTGTCGAATTCACGACAAAGGTGGTCAAGATCAATGACACCGAGACCATATGGGCTGACACAAAGGATTTTCTGCCTATGCGCATACAGAGAGATGTCAGGATGTGGCCGAAGTATGAGCGCATAACCGAAGATTATGACCAGGTTCTTTATACCATTGATATCACAAAGACCGCAGGCGGTTCCACGGAGAAAAAGCGCATCAAAAAGCAGGGCCCGATACATAACGCGATACTTCTGCCCTTTCAGCTGCGTCTTCTTGAAGATCTGCGGCCGGGCTGGTCAATGAAGATAACTTTGCCGCAGCAGGATTATCAGATGACGCTAAAGTCGCTTGAGGATATAGAGGTACCGGCCGGGAAATTCAGATCTTTTTATCTGGAAAGCGACCCGAAAAGATTTTCTATATGGATCAGCGCGGATGATAAGCGCATCCCTCTCAAAATAGTGGGCGCCAACGGCCTGAACTATACTTTAAGCATGCGCTCTTACAGCAAATAGAGTGATTGCCGCAGACTATATTATGGAGTATAATCAAATATCAAAATATGGAAAACTCTACGGTTAAAAGGATACAGGAGCTTAAAAAAGCCCGCAACGCGGTGATCCTCGCGCATAATTATGAGCTTCCGGAGGTTCAGGAGATAGCCGACTTCAGGGGAGATTCGCTCGAGCTTGCCCGGATAGCCTCAAAGACCGACGCCAAGATAATTGTTTATTGCGGCGTGGATTTTATGGCGGAGACAGCTTCGATACTGTGCCCTCGGGCGATGGTTCTTATGCCTGACCGCACTGCGACCTGCCCGATGGCCAATATGCTTTCAGCCGAGCAGCTGGAAGACCTTAAGGCAAAACATCCTGACGCGGCTGTGATAGGCTATGTGAATTCTTCGGCTGCGGTCAAGGCCCATCTGGACGCCTGCTGTACGTCTTCAAATGCGATAGCCGTGGTCAACGCGTATAAAAGCGTTAAAGAAATAATATTCGTCCCGGATAAAAATCTGGCTGATTATGTTTCAAAAAAAACGGGCCGCAGCCTTATCGCATGGAAGGGTTTTTGCCCCACGCACATCAAGATACTGCCCGAGGATATAGCCCGGCAGAAAAAACTCCACCCTCATGCCAAAGTTCTGGTGCATCCCGAATGCCTGCCCGAAGTCGTTGCGATGGCGGATGAAGTTCTTTCTACAAGCGGGATGGGTGTTTACGCAAAGAAAACAACTGCCAAAGAGATGATCATCGGCACCGAGACCGATATGGTTTACCGTCTAAAACAGGATCATCCCGAGAAGATATTTTATCCCGCATCAATACGCGCAGTATGCCCGAATATGAAAAAGATCACATTGAACAAGATCCTGGTTTCGCTCGAGACCCTGCGGCATGAAGTGCGCGTTTCCGACGATATCCGTCTGCGCGCGCGCAAGGCCATCGACCGGATGCTGGAGATAGTCTGAATACGTGCTCAACAATATACCTGCCGCATACGAGGATGAGTTTCTGCTGGTCGTGAACAAGCCCCCCGGGCTGCTGACCATCTCGGGCCCCGGTTCGAAGGACAGGCATTTGACCCTGATACTCAACGAAGATGCCGTCCGCGAAGGCAAGAGCTACAAGCTACACGCCTGCCACAGGCTGGATAAAGAAACCTCAGGGCTGGTGATGTACGCGAAAAACAATGAAGTCTGCCAGCTGATGATGGATAAATTCCGCAGGCACGAAGTGCGAAAATTCTACAGGGCGTTCGCCCACGGCAGAATAAGCCAGGATGAGGGCAGGATTACAAAGCCTTTGGAAGGCAAGCCCGCGGTTACGGTTTTCAGGGTGCTCAAGAGGTCGGCGGATTACACTGATCTGGATGTGCGGCCTCAGACCGGAAGAACGAACCAGATCCGGCTCCATTTTAAATCCATCGGGCACCCGCTCGTAGGAGAATCTAAATTCATCTTCCGCAGAGATTTCGCCCTCAGGGCAAAAAGGCTGTGCCTGCACGCGGTTGCTTTGGAATTCACTCATCCTGTCACGAAGAAAAATATCCGCGTTCAGTGCCCTCTGGCAAATGACATGGAAAAATTCCTTCTGGAGCATGCATGATAGATTATATAATCCTTGGCATTGTCCAGGGCATAACTGAATTCCTCCCCGTTTCCTCAAGCGGACATCTGGCTGTGCTCGGAAAGCTTTTTGGCCTTCAGGAGCAGGGGATCGCAATATCGATAGTAATGCATCTGGGCACGCTTCTGGCCGTGATAATTTTTTTCTTCCGGGATATCCTCGAAGCGTTTTCCAGCCGGCGCATGCTTGCGCAGATACTGATAGTGACGCTGATCACCGGAGTGATCGGAGTTGCGGGCAAAGAGTTTTTTGAATCCGCGTTTTCGTCTATAAAAATCGTTGCGGCGGGATGGATCGCCTCAGGCGTGATATTGCTTCTGACCGCGCGTTTCATGCACAGCATCCGCAAGGAAGTCAGCGTGAAAGATTCCGTTATCCTCGGGTTTGCCCAGGCAGCAGCTATATTCCCCGGGGTTTCGCGTTCGGGCATAACAATATCCACTATGCTTTTCCGCGGCGTTGAAAAGATGAAAGGCTTCAGGTTTTCGTTCGTGGCGTCTATCCCGGCTATAGCGGGCGCCGCCCTTTTGGAGGCAAGGGACATAAATTCGGCTTTTTCAGCCGACGGGGCTAAACTGGCTGTCGGATTTTTCTGCAGCTTCGCCTCCGGCATGTTCGCTTTGTGGTTCCTGAAAAGGGCCCTTGCAAAGGCCAGGTTCCATTATTTTTCGTATTACTGTTTTGCGGCAGCGTTAATCGCGCTGATTTTCGTCAAATAAAAATCCATAACCGGAGGTAGTATGTCGATTCTTGTGCTCGGTACAGCGGCCCTGGATACCGTGAAAACGCCGTCGGGCGTGCGTAAAAAGATGCTGGGCGGTTCTGCCGTGCATTTTTCAATGTCGGCCAGGCTTTTTACTCAGGTGCATCTGGTGGCGATAGTGGGATGCGATTTCCCTGGCGCCTACGTGGATTTTCTCAAGCGCAAAGGGATCATCCTGGACTCTCTTCTGCGCGCTTCAGGCAAGACATTCCATTGGGCAGGCGAGTATCAAAAGGATATGAACGCTGCTATCACCAGAAAGACAGAGCTGGGGGTCCTTGCTGAGTTCTGCCCGATAATAACGCCGGAACAGAGATCGATCAAGAATGTTTTTCTCGCTAACGTGGACCCGGATATCCAGAGGTCGCTTCTTTCCCGCATGAACGCGCCGAGTCTGGTGGCTCTTGACAGCATGAACTACTGGATACAGAATAAAAAACAGTCGCTTTTGAAAATGCTTCGCCGGGTCGATATTTACGTGGCCAATGACCAGGAGGCGCGAAGCCTTACGGGAGAATCCAATCTGAGCAAAGCCAGCCTTGCATTGCTGCGCATGGGGCCTAAAATGGTGCTTGTAAAAAAAGGCGAGCACGGCGTTATATTCTGCTCGGATAAATACATATTCAGCCTCCCGGCTTTCCCCACGCGCAACGTAACTGACCCGACCGGCGCAGGAGACACATTCGCCGGAGGTTTTATGGGATACCTTTCGGCAAAGAAGAAACTGGACGATAAAACAATAAAGCAGGCCCTGGTTTACGGCACGATCGTGGCGTCGTTCAATGTGGAGGCTTTCGGACTCGAGAAGACCTCGCGTTTAAATATGAAAGATCTGCGCTGCCGCCTGGCGAAATACAGACAGATAGTTTTATTTTAGGGAGGTATATCTATGCTCGAAGAGAAGATCCTGAACGATTTTAAAGACGCCATGAAGCAGAAAGATTCATTGAAGGTGTCTGCCCTTAGTTTCCTGCGCGGACAGCTGGGCTATGCCGCGCTTGAAAAGAAAAAAGATAAGCTGGATGACGCGGATTGCCTGGCCGTTATCAAGAAGCTTATGAAACAGCGCCAGGATTCGATAGACCAGTTTACAGCCGGCAACAGGCCGGATCTTGCCCAGAAAGAAACAAAAGAGCTCGAGATCCTCAAAGGCTATGTGCCTGAAGAGATGCCCAGAGACCAGATAATCAAGATCGTCGATGAAGTCATTGCGGCTCTGGGCGCCGGCGGAATGAAGGATATGGGAAATGTGATGAAGGAGGTAAGACAAAAGACCGGGGCTAATGCAGACGGAAAACTTGTGAGCGATCTGGTCAGGGAAAGGCTTTCAAAAAAGAGCGCTTAGGCCTGGTATATTTTTGGCTTGCAATTTAAAACAAGAGTATTACAATAAAAGAATATTTAACCTGAAAGGAGGCAACAAACAGCTATGAAAAGATTTCAACTTATAGCGATGGTCCTGGCCTCTGTTTTGCTGGTTGCGGGATGCTCCAAAAAAACAGAGTCACTTGAAGACATGCAGCAGCCTATGTCTCCGGAGGACCTGAACCGGCTGACTACGACCAAAGATGCGGCGGTGCCAGCTCCGGCTCCAACGGCGTTGACGCCCGTGGCAACACCTGTTGAACAGGCAGGAGAACTCGAAGCGCTTCCACCGTCAGGGCCTTACAGGCCTGCGGCAACAGACATCCAGACCGCCTTGACTAACGCCGGGTTCTATAAAGGCGAAATAGACGGCAAGATCGGGCCCAAGACCAAGGCCGCGGTCGAAGAATTCCAGGCAGCGAACGGCCTCACCGCTGACGGCAAAGTCGGGCCAAAGACCTGGAAATTGCTCGGCGCATATTTGAATCAGGCAGTCCAATCTGAGACTGCAGGGCAATAAAGCGGCTTACTTGAAAAACGTCTGTTCTGTGTTATACTTATGATAGCCGATAAAGGCAAACCTCGAGAAATCGGGGGACGTCCCGGATCGAGCAGACTCGAAAACTGACATGTCCGGGACCCCGTTACTTGGCAGACGTGAGTGCGGGGCAAAGCCACAGACCTACGTTGCGCCTTCTTCGGGCGCGCGCTTCCGGGTGCGGGGGCGCGGAGCCTGCGGGTAGCCGCGCGATATGGTGGCTGGGTTGCCGAGTGTGATGAAGGTGGAGTGCGCCTTTATCGGCTGATTATAAAAAACGAATCCCAACAGAAATGTTGGGATTTTTTTTTGTCAGTGGTATAATACAGGCTATGATGAAATTTCCCTATGGATTCTTCTGGGGGGCGTCGCTCTCCGCCCACCAGGCAGAAGGCGGCAATATCAACAGCGATTGGTGGAAATGGGAGCAGGAATCGGCCCAGAGGGTTAAATCAGGGCCTGCCTGCATGCATTATGAGCGCTATAAGGAAGATTTCGACCTCGCTAAATCCATCGGGCATAATTGCGCCAGGTTGTCTGTTGAATGGTGCAGGATAGAGCCTTCCCGGGGTAAATTCGACACGGAGGCGATAAGCCATTATAAGGATGTTGTTGCGGCTCTTCGGCAGAGAAATATCGAGCCGGTCGTCACATTGCATCATTTCACCAGCCCTCAGTGGTTCGCCGATATGGGAGGCTGGTCGGATAAAAGAGCCGTCAGATCGTTCCTGGCTTACGCAGAACAAATAGTATCCGAATTAGCTCCTTATGTAACATACTGGGTAACTATAAACGAACCTCTTATATATATTTTCTACGGTTATATCTTAGGGGCCTGGCCTCCTAACCGGCGGTCCCTGGCTCTAGCCCTGGCTGTGAGAAAAAATATGATACTCAGCCATATCGCCTGCCACAGGCTGATACACAGCCTTTACCGTCAGAAAAAACTCCCTGCGCCC
Source organism: Candidatus Omnitrophota bacterium (assembly GCA_025453435.1). Next base: position 695 of record JALOQI010000010.1, on the reverse strand, counting down.
AGTGTCAGCATAGCTCACCATATGCCAGCTTATGTAGCGTGCACAAACAGCCTGCGCGACAAATTCAGCGTATCTCTGCGCAAGGCCCTGGTTGATTTTAATATTCTGGATGTTCTTGCCAGGAACAAATCCCTTGATTATATCGGCGTGAACTATTACAGGATCATGATACTCTGGAAAAGAATTCCATGGGCTGGGAGATCTATCCGCAGGGTCTTTATGATGTGCTCACGGCGCTTATCAGGTATAAATTGCCGATCTTTATACTCGAAAACGGGATTTGCACCGACGATGATGCTCAGCGTTGGGAATTTATAAGAGGCCATTTAAGCATGGTGCATAAAGCCATAGAAAATGGCGCAAAAGTTATAGGATATACTTACTGGTCTCTGTTGGATAATTTCGAATGGGACAAAGGCTTTGTTCCCAGATTCGGTTTGATAGAAGTGGATTACCGCACGCAGGCGCGCACTGTCAGGGAGAGCGCGAAAAAACTTGCGCAGGCCTGTTTAACGAACAGCCTTGAATGAATGGCCGTGCGGATAAATTGAATTCAAAGATCGGTCAATCAGGGAGGGTCAAGGTGCGCAACAATATAATAAGTCTAGCAGGCATCTGGTGTTTTATTGCGCTTATGTCAGGCTGTGCCGCGCCGCTGGAAATCGCTCGTGGAGTGGCAGGCGTGTCGACAAAAG
>JALOQI010000094.1 GCA_025453435.1 Candidatus Omnitrophota bacterium | reverse complement strand
GGCCTGCCGTCCATGAGCTCGCCTGTCTGAGAATGAGTCACGATCGAATCCCATCCCTGCATACAGCGGGCTTTTTCGTGCGAAAGCGAGATCATGCCCGAATCATCCTCTATGGAATTGACGAAAAAATCGAGCTCCGTGCCGACTACAAGCTCATCCGGCTTGAACTCGGTGATAGACACCACGCCTTCAGATTTAAAACCGACGTCTATCAGGACTTCCTTCTGTTTCAAAGACACGATCTTGCCTTTGACGATCGCGCCCTCGTTTATCATCCTGATGCTGTCGTTATACAACTGCTCCATAACGCTTCTTTCTTCTGACATTTTGAATCCTCCTAAATTTTTTAACGGGCCGCGTTACGCGGTACCTTTGATTTTTTTAATTATTTGTTTCACAAGCCAGTCCGGAGCGGACGCTCCGCTGATTATACCGACTGACCCGCTTTTTCTGATCGAAGCGAACACTTTTGATTCAGATGACTCGACAAGATATGTCCTGGGATTTATCCTGCGGCCGATATTGAACAGCCGGTTGGTATTAGCGCTGGTGCGCGAACCGATCACCAAAAGGCAATCGACGCTTCCAGCGAGTTCCTTCACCTCCTCCTGCCTGCAGGACGTATCAAGGCATATCGTGTTGTATATGTGAAGCGAGCGGACCAGCGGATTCTTTAAAAGCAGCTCGTTCACGACCGCTATGAATTTCTCGCGGGACTGCGTGGTCTGCGAAATGATCCCCACGTCGGAACCGGAGAAAACATTCTTCTTTATGTCGCTGCACTCCGAGACAATGAAAGCGTCGGGCGCTAGATCCGCCAAAGCCCTTACTTCGGGATGATCTTTGTCTCCGACGATAACGACCTTCATCCCTTCTTTTCTTATTCTATTGCATATCGCGTGCACTGACGCTACATACGGGCACATGACATCCACGAGCTTTATGCGCCTTTTTTTTGCAACAGCCCTGATCTTCTGAGGGCTTCCGTGTGACGGCAGAATAAGGATCGATCCCGAAGGGACATTGCTTGCGCAATCAACGGGCCTTAGATTCTCGCTTTTGAGCCTGGCCATTACCTGGGCGTTATGTATTATCGAGCCCAGGCTGTAAACCGGCCCTCGCGCATTCTTAAGCGTTTTTTCCGTAATGGATACGGCACGCCTCACGCCTGCGCAGAAACCGATATGCCTGGCTAATTTGATGCGCATGACAATCGCCTGATCTCTTCCATTATCCTATCAGCAACAGCCTGATAAGGCATCCTCCTTTCCACAAGGATTTGCTTACCGAAACTTACCGTGACCCTGGCCGCTGAAACGCGGCTCGAGCCCCTGGGTAAAACTTTATCCGTGCCTCTGATATATGCCGGCACGATCGGAACATTGAGCTTTTCTGCCAGGAAGCCTATTCCTTCATGGCCCTGGCCGATCTGCCCGTCCTGCGAGCGGCCGCCTTCGGGAAATATCAGCAATCCGCCGCCGGCGCGCACCCGGCGGATAGCCTCCCTTATTGCATGTATATCGCCTGTCCCGCGCTTAACCGGGAATGCATGAACTTCGCGCAGGACCCATGAGAAAAAAGGATCTTTGAACAGCTCCACCTTAGCCATAAAATGCAAAGGCTTCGGGCAAGCGGCTCCTATGACTAAAGGATCGGCGTTGCTTGCATGATTCGTCGCAAGTAAAAAGCCGCCTTTGGCAGGAACAAATTCCCTGCCTGATACCGTAAAATTGCAAAAAAGCTTTAAAAAAACAAAAGATAAAAACCTGCCGAGATTATACAGCATGTTTTAAAATAAGGTTCCTGCCGAAGGAAAGCATATCTTTGGTTGATTTCAAAGACTTCGATTCGGCGTATATGCGGATGATGGGCTCAGTGCCCGATGCGCGAAGCATCAGCCAGCTTTTGTCCGATAATATCAATTTGACCCCGTCGGTGGAATCCACTTTTGCTACGCCTTTGCCCAATACCTGCTTGATACCGGCAACAGACTCCATCTTAAAAGAGCCCAGAGCCTGCAGCTGGATATACTCGCGCAGGTAGTAATATCTGCCGAATTCCTTTTCCATGTCTTTGAGCACCTGCGTTATGGTCTTTTTGCGCATGACCATCATTTCCATAAGCACAAGGCCTGCAAGAGAGCCGTCGCGCTCGGGCACGTAATCCTTAAAACCCATGCCGCCTGCCTCTTCTCCGCCCACGAGGATATCCTCATTAACCATCAGCTCGGAAATATACTTGAAGCCTACGGGTGTTTCATAAAGCTTGAGCCCAAGTTTAGAGGTAATATTGTCTATCAAGTTGGTGCCTACCAGAGTTTTGACAACCCCGCCTGACATCTTCCTGTCCTGGATAAGATGCAATATCAAAAGGCCGAGTATCTTCTGAGGGCTGATAAATTCCCCGTCGCCAGTTATCGCGGCTATCCTGTCAGCGTCTCCGTCTAAAACAAGGCACAGGTCTATTTTTTCGCGTTTGATCTTTGCGAGAGTCGCCTGCAGGTTTTCAGGGATCGGCTCGGGCCGCAGTCCTTCGAACGACGGGTTATGATCGAGCCTGGTGAACTCAAGCTTTATATCAGTGCCTTTGAGCACCTGCTTTAGAAAATCCCTGCCGCTGCCGTGCATCGTATCTACAAGAATGCGGAATTTGGCTTTCTTGAATCTTTTTATATCTACATACGAGCGCAGGAATTTTACATAGTCCTGCGTCATATCGACGGTCGTGATCTTTCCGGGTTCCGGATGCGCGTGCGGCGCAGGGTCGTCCAGGAACTTCTCGACAATATTTGTGATCTCTTTGCCCGCCGCTCCGCCCTCGGCTGTCTTTATCTTGATGCCGTTGTACTCTCCGGGATTATGGCTTGCTGTTATCATTATGCCTGCGGTCAGGTTCCTTTTTTTCACGGCATAGCTCAATGTCGGAGTCGGCACTGCCTG
>JALOQI010000009.1 GCA_025453435.1 Candidatus Omnitrophota bacterium | reverse complement strand
GGCAAACGCGTTGATAAATACAGCCTCAAGCCCGTTGCCGGCCGCCTTGAAGAGCTTCTTGGCCAGAAAGTAAAATTTTTTGACGATTGCTCAGGCGACGCGGTCAAATCCGGCGTTGCGCAGGCGTCTGAAAAAGTGGTCTTGCTCGAGAATCTTCGCTATCATGCGGAGGAAGAGGGCAATGATCCGAATTTCGCGCAACAGCTGGCTTCGCTGGGCGATGTATTTGTCAATGACGCGTTCGGAACAGCTCACAGGGCGCATGCATCGACTGCCGGGGTCAATAAATTCCTGAAATCGGGCGCGGGCCTTCTTCTTGAAAAAGAGATCAAATATCTGGGGGATTCCGTCAGCAATCCGGCAAAACCTTTCATGGTCATTCTGGGCGGGGCTAAAGTATCGGACAAGATAGGCGTGATCGACAATCTTCTGCCGAAATGCGACGCGATAATCATAGGCGGCGGAATGGCGTATACTTTCCTCAAGGCCCAGGGCCGTTCGATCGGCAATTCCAAACTTGAAAAAGACAAACTGGACCTGGCAAAAAGCCTTCTGGATAAAGCAGCCGCTATGAAAAAAGAGATCGTTCTCCCGGTAGACCACGTCATTGTCGACACCGTAGACCCAAAGGCAGCCACACAGATCTGCGGCCAGGATATCCCTGACGGCAAGATCGCGGTTGATGTCGGCCCCAAGACAATAGAGCTTTTCAACAAAAAACTTTCTGCCGCAAAGACGATCGTATGGAACGGCCCTCTGGGCATATTCGAAATGGACGCATTCAGCAAAGGCACTGAAGCAGTAGGAAAGTTTTTGTCAACTCTTAAGGCAGTGACCATAATCGGCGGCGGGGATACGGCGGCGGCTGTTGCAAAATTCAAACTGCAGGACAAGATGACCCATATATCCACCGGCGGCGGAGCGAGCCTGGAATTTCTTGAAGGCAAGAATCTTCCCGGAATAGCCGCTCTGACGGATAAATAGCAAAGGAATTACGATGCGAAAGACGATAATCGCAGGCAACTGGAAGATGTACAAGACGATCTCCGAAGCCATAGAGCTGGCAAACGGCCTCAAGCGCGAATTATACAGGACAGCTTCCGACGATATCGATATAGTGATATGCCCGGTATATACGTCCCTGTGCGAAATCGCTGAGATCGTTGCGGATTCCAATATAGCCCTCGGAGCCCAGGACGCATACTGGCAGGATGAAGGCGCGTTCACCGGAGAGGTCTCGGTCAGGATGCTAAAGGATGCCGGCTGCAAATACATCATAATCGGGCATTCCGAGCGAAGGCAGTTTTTCTCGGAGACCAATGATACGGTGAATAAAAAGGTAAAAGCCGTACTTTTGCACGGCCTGACTCCTATAATGTGCGTTGGCGAAATGTTAGCCGAGCGCGAGGCAGGAAACACTTTCAAGGTCATTGAGGACCATGTTAAAAACGGGCTTGCCGGCATGAGCTCCGAGGAAGCTGTTAAAACAGTTATCGCGTATGAGCCGGTGTGGGCAATCGGCACAGGCAAGACAGCAACGCCAGCTCAGGCGCAGGAAGTCCCTAAGTTCATCCGCAATACTCTGGCGAAAATGTACAGCCAGGATGTTGCAAACGATATCAGGATCCAATACGGCGGATCGGTGAAGCCGGAGAATATAGAAGAATTAATGCGTCAACCCGATGTGGACGGAGCCCTTGTAGGAGGCGCCAGCCTTAAGGTTGATTCCTTTGCTGCTATAGTAACCGCAGCGGCTAAGGTAAAGAAGTGAAGGTGAAAAAATGATGGCTTTTGTTATCACGATACACGTTATTGCCTGCGCGTTCCTGATCGCTATAGTGCTTATCCAGCGCGGCCGCGGAGGCGGTTTTGTTTCTAATCTTTCCGGCCTTGAGACCATGTTCGGCACCAAGACCAGCGCATTCCTGACCAAGGCCACGACTGTCAGCGCTGTGGTCTTTTTTATCACTTGTCTTGCTCTGGCGTGGCTTTCAATACACAAGAGCAAGTCTTTGCTCGACGGTTACCAGCCTGCGGCAGTGACAACGACGACAACTACTACGACAGAGCAATCTCCCGCATCTGGCGCAACCCCGGCACCTGCCGGGACGGCTCCGGCAGCCGCGGAGTCGCAAGCAGCGCCGGCTGCACAATCACAGGCAGACCAGGCTAAGCCTTAAGAGAATAAAGTGGTCTTGAAGACAGCGGTTTGCGCCAAAATCGCATCGATGATAGTGCTACCATCTTTGATGGTAGCACTATTATTTTTAACTGCCCCCGGCTTTGCTCAGGATCAGGGTGACGCGATAGTAAGCGCATCTATTGCCGATGCGCGGACTCTTATGCCAATGCTTGCTTCTGATTCGGCTTCAGCCCAAGTCAGCGGGATGATCTTCAACGGCCTTGTCAAATACGACAAAGATATAAATCTCGTAGGAGACCTTGCCGAAAGCTGGGATATTCTGGATGAAGGCCTTGTCATCGTTTTTCATCTGCGCAAAAACGTGCTCTGGCAGGACGGGCATCCGTTCATGGCGCACGATGTCGAATTCACCTATAAGAAGATGATCGACCCTGACGTGCGCACGCCTTACGGCGGCGATTTCGAGCGCGTAAATTCGTTCGAGGTGATCGATGACTACACGATCAAGGTTACCTATAAAGAACCGTTCGCTCCGGGCCTGGCGAGCTGGGGCATGTCCATCATACCCAAGCACCTTTTGGAGAACCAGGACCTGAACACCGCCGAATTCTCCCGCAGGCCCGTGGGGACCGGGCCGTATACCTTGAAAAGATGGAAGGTGCAGGAGAAGATCGAGCTCAAAGCAAACAACAGCTATTTCGAGCACAGGCCGTATATCGACCGCAGCGTCACCCGCATCATCCCCGATGAGTCAACGATATTTCTGGAACTGCAGACTCAGGGAATAGATTCTTCGGGACTTTCGCCTCTTCAGTTCAGCCGCCAGACAGATACGGCTTTTTTCAAGAAACACTATCGAAAATTCAGGCTCCCGGGATTTAATTATACCTACATGGGTTATGATCTTTCTAACCCGAAATTTTCTGACAAAAGAGTCAGGCAGGCTTTGAATCTCGCTGTGGACAAGCAGGAGATCATCGATGTGGTCCTGCTGGGATTCGGTGCGATCTCGACCGGGCCGTTCGTGCCTCAATCATGGGCGTATAATCAGAATGTAATCCCGGAAAGCTTTGACCCCGGTAAAGCCATGCAGCTTATGGCTGATGCGGGGTGGCAGGATTCTAATAACGACGGCTGGCTTGACAAAGACGGCCGGGTATTCGAATTCACCCTTGTCACCAACCAGGGCAATGAAGAGAGACAAAAGACCGCGGAAATAATCCAGCGAAGGCTCAAAGACATCGGTATCCGCGTCACGATCAAAGTGGTAGAATGGAGCGTTTTTTTGTCCGAGTATATAGACCGCAGGGATTTCGAGGCAATACTTCTGGGCTGGTCTGTTTCCCGTGAGCCGGATATTTACGATATATGGTATTCCGCTAAGACCAAACAGGGCGAGTTTAATTTTGTCGGTTACGGCAATCAAGAGGTGGATAGATTGCTTCTAGACGGCCGCAGGACATTCGATCAGATAGAGAGGCAGAGGATCTATCACCGCATACATCAGCTTATATACGAGGATCAGCCATATATGTTCCTTTTTACGTCCGAAAGCCTTTCTATTTTGCATAACCGTTTCCGTGAAGTCAAACCCGCCCCCGCGGGCATAGGCTATAATTTCATAGACTGGTGGGTGCCTAAAACACAACAGAAATACCGGATATCGCCATGATCAATTATATTTTAAAACGATTGCTGGGAATGATACCGGTGCTATTGGGCGTAACTATCTTGAGTTTTTCCATAGTTCATCTGGCTCCGGGTAAATTCTCGACTCTCGATCAGGCAATGAACCCCAGGGTCTCCCCGGAGTATCAACAGCGCCTGACAAAGGCTTTTAACCTGGATAAGCCTTTAGCCATCCAGTATCTGCTCTGGCTTAAAAAGTCCGTCATGTTCGATTTCGGCCGGTCTTTCCTGGATAACCGTCCGATCGCCCATAAGATCATTGAGCGCATACCTGTCACCGTAGGCATCAATATCCTGTCGCTTTTTGTAGTATTTTTGTTCGCTATTCCCATTGGCATCAAAGCCGCGTTAAGGGCAGGCCGGGCATTCGATAATATCGTTACTTATCTTTCATTTTTTCTTCTTGCAGCGCCGACTTTCTGGCTGGCATTATTATTGATGCAGTTTTTCTGTATCAGGCTGGGGTGGCTGCCGATATCCGGGATACATTCCCTTGATTTCGAATATTTCGCTCCCTGGCATAAATTCCTGGATGTAGCCTGGCATCTGGTCCTGCCGATATTTGTCTCATCTCTGGGAGGATTAGTGGTCATCTCGCGCTATATGCGTTCGAGCATTCTCGAAGCTTTAAGCCAGCCTTACATCTGCACTGCCCGCGCCAAAGGCCTGCCGGAAAATAAGGTTGTTTACAAGCACGCATTGCGCAACGCGCTTCTGCCGATCGTGACGCTCGTCGGGCTTTCGATCCCGGGGCTATTAGGCAGCAGCGTAATATTCGAATCGTTGTTCGCGCTTCCGGGTTTAGGACAGCTGTTCTTTCAGGCTGTGATGATGAGGGATATCCCGCTGATCATGGCGGAAGTGGTCCTGGGCGCAATATTGACGATATTGGGGAATTTGATCGCGGATATCAGCTATGCCTATGTCGATCCGCGCATAAGGTACAAATGATAAAGAATAATCCATATTTGTTCTGGGGGCTGGTTATAATAGTATTTTTTTGCGCAATTGCGCTTATGGCGCCGTGGATCAGCCCGCAGGATCCTTCATTGATTGACGGCCGCAGCCTTCTTATGCCGCCTTCGGCCAAACATCTTCTGGGCACAGACGGCCTTGGCAGGGATCTGTTGAGCAGGATGATCTATGGAGCGCGTATATCGCTTTCAGTCGGCATAATTGCCGTAGGCATATCGACTTTGATCGGTTTATTGTTGGGCTCATGCGCGGGATTTTACGGCAAGATCGTTGATGCTTGCGTGATGAGATCTGCTGATATAATGCTGTGTTTCCCGACATTCTTTCTGATCCTGGCAATCGTTGCGATCGTCCCGCCTTCGATATACAACATAATGATCGTCATCGGCCTGACCAGCTGGATGGGGCCTGCCAGGCTTATAAGAGGAGAGATCCTTTCATTGAAGGAAAGGGAGTTCATACAGGCAGAGCGGGCGCTCGGCGCTTCTGACGCAAGGATAATCATCGGGCATCTGATACCTAACGCAGTCGGTCCGGTGCTGGTCAATGCTACGCTGGGCATCGCCGGAGCGATCCTGCTTGAATCGTCTTTGAGCTTTCTGGGCCTTGGCGTTCAGCCGCCTATACCCAGCTGGGGCAATATCCTGATAGAGTCCAAATCGACCCTGGGCATAGCGTGGTGGATAACCTTGTTCCCGGGCATGGCTATTTTGATCACGATCCTAGGGTTTAATTTCATCGCAGAAGGTTTGAAGAAAATAATAGGATAGCGCGGATATGGCTGATCTGTTGACGGTAAAAAATCTGAAAGTCGATTTTAGTCTGGACGGCCGGGTCGTCCACGCGGTAGAAGGCGTTGACCTGCGGCTGGAAAGAAACGAGACAGTTGTCCTTGCAGGTGAGTCGGGCTCGGGAAAAACCATAACCGCGCTGGCTTTGACCGGGATACTTCCTTCGAACGCTGCAGTGAAAGCGGGAGAGGTTATTCTGGAAGGGGAAAATATTCTCGGCCTGAGCGAGAAGAGGCTTTCTTTGATACGGGGGGCGAAAATAGCATATATTTTCCAGGAACCCACCAGCTATTTGAACCCTGTGTATACTATCGGCGAACAGATCTCGGAAGTCATCATGCAGCACCAGGGCCTGGGCCGGCAGGAAGCAGGCGAAAAAGCCGGGGAATTGCTTGCGCAGGTTCAGATCAGCGATACCGGCCGCGTTTTCAGAAGCTATCCTCATCAGCTTTCAGGCGGAATGAACCAGAGAGTTTTCATTGCCATGGCCCTGGCATGCAGGCCGGCTATAATTATTGCCGATGAGCCCACAACATCCCTGGACGTGACAATTGAGGCGCAGATATTGAAGTTGCTTGTGGAGCTAAAAGAAAAAACAGGTTTTTCTTTATTGTTCATCACGCATAATCTGGCGATCGCTAAAAAGATAGCTGCCAGAATATATGTTATGTACCGGGGTAAAATCGTGGAAGAAGGTTACTGCGGGCAAATTTTTGAAAACCCGGCACATTTTCACACAAAAGAGCTTATAGCCGCATATCACAAGATCGGCAGACTATGATCCTGGAAGCTAAAAATATCAGCAAGGAATTCAAGGTTGAAAAGGGTATGTTCGGATCCGCGGGCTCGACTATGGCGCTGGACCGGGTAAGCTTTACCCTGCGGGAGTTCACTACCCTTGGAATAGTAGGGGAATCCGGTTCGGGAAAAACCACCCTGGCCAAAATATTGCTTGGACTTGTTCCTCAGAGTTCGGGAGAGGTGATCACAAACCCGGAGTTTATTAAGAATTTCCGCAAAGACGTGCAGATAATCTTTCAGAACCCGTTCAACAGCCTTGACCCCAAGATGCGCATAAAGAATGCGCTTTACGAACCCCTGGCAATACATAAAATCTGTGCCAGGCATAGCCTTGAGGATAAAGCGATTGAATTGCTTAAAACAGTTGGCCTGGATGAGACAGCTATGGATCGGTACCCTGCGCAGTTTTCTGGAGGACAGCGCCAGAGGATATGCATCGCGCGTGCGCTCGCGTGTGAGCCCAGGCTCCTGGTCCTGGATGAGCCGATCTCATCGCTGGACCTTACGATCCAGGCAAAGTTGCTGGACCTTTTTATCCAGCTCAAAGGCCGGTTGAATCTTACCTATATATTTATCAGCCACAATTTGAGCGTTATAAAATATATAGCGGATGAGGTTATGGTGATGCAGGGAGGCAGGGTAGTCGAGCGTGCCGCAGCGCAAGATCTTTTTGCGCACCCCGGCCAAATATATACGCGGGAACTATTGAATGCCGCTCGATAGGCCCGGGCCTGTAAGAAAACTTAAAAATTATAGTTGACAGCTGAACAATATATGGTATACTTTTATTCCTATGTCAAAGACCTATTTTCCGAAATCAAACGAGATCAAGCGCACCTGGTACCTGGTGGATGCAAAAGACCAGATACTCGGCCGCGTTGCTTCCAAGATCGCAGGCGTTCTGCGCGGCAAGCATAAGGCTATTTATACGCCGCATGTAGATACGGGTGATTGCGTCATAGTCATCAATGCCGGCCAGATCAAGGTGACAGGCAGAAAATTAAAGCAGAAGCTTTACAGCCGCTATTCCGGCTATCCGGGCGGGCTGAAGCAGATCGCTCTTGAAGATATGCTGGAAAAAAGGCCTGAAACAGTCATGAGGCTGGCGGTAGAACGCATGCTTCCCAAAGGCGACCTCTCGCATCAGATGAAGAGCAAGCTGCGGGTTTATAAGGACGATAAGCACGCCGAACCCGGTTTAAAAACAGTACCTTTAAAAATATAAAAAATGGAAAATACCACTCGTTTCAGTTCAGTAGGAAGAAGGAAAGAGTCGATAGCCAGGGTTATTATGATGCCCGGCACGGGCGCGATCACTGTCAACGGCGTGGACATGGACACATATTTTGTCCGCGAGACTGACAGGATATTAGTGCGCCAGCCGATGCGTCTTACCAACACCGCGGCTAAATACGACGTGAGCGCAAATCTTAACGGCGGCGGCATCACAGGCCAGGCAGGAGCGTTAAGACACGCTGTTTCCCGCGCGCTTTTAATCGCAGAGCCCGAGCTTAGGGACATGCTGCGCAAGAATGACTTTTTGACCCGCGATCCAAGGATGAAGGAGCGCAAAAAGTCAGGCTTGAAAGGCGCCCGTAAACGCTTCCAGTGGACGAAACGATAATGAATTAGACCTTGCACATATAGAGATTCCGGATCCCGCTTGAGAAGCGCAGAAGGCTTATCAAGCGGGATTTTTTTTGTCAAAATTCCCGTCGGAGCGCGAGCGCGCCTGCGACGAGAAAATACTTGCCATAGCTGTATTTGAGGGTATAATAATTTTATTATGGCGATTTTATAAAAAAGCCTTGAAATCCGGCTTTTACAGACGGAGAAACTTATGATGATACGAGTCGGGATAGCAGGGGCTACGGGTTACACCGGCCAGGAACTTATCGATATACTGTTGCGGCATCCTGATGTCCGCATCACGGGCCTTTATTCCACCACTGACGATCCAAAACCCATAGGCGCTGTTTTTCCTAAATTTTCCTCAAGGACCAGCCTGATGCTCAAGAAGCTGGACCTGCGCGAAATGGCAGATACCTGCGATGTCGCGTTTTTGGCTCTGCCGCATACGGCAGCGATGGATGTCGTGCCTTTTTTGCTGAAGTCCGGTAAAACTGTGATAGACCTGAGCGCTGACTACAGGCTTTCCGACACCGGCGTGTACAAGTCAGCCTATGCCGTCAGTCATAAGGACAAAGGCAATATTAAACGGGCGGTTTACGGTCTCCCGGAGATCTACCGGCAGAAGATAGGGACGAGCCGGCTTATCGCAAATCCAGGATGCTATCCTACAGCGGCTATCCTGGGTCTTGCGCCTTTAGTGTCTGCGGGTGCCGTAGAGCAGTCCTCGATAATAATCGACGCTAAATCCGGCACAACCGGCGCAGGCAAAAAAGCCGTTCTGGAGTCGCTTTTCAGCGAGGTAGACGGGGATTTTAAAGCATACAAGGTCAATTCGCACCAGCACATGCCTGAGATAGAGCAGGAACTTTCGAAGCTGGCGGGAAAGAAAATGCCGGTTACGTTCGTGCCGCATTTACTGCCGCTCAGGCGCGGGATCCTTGAGACGATATACGTGCGCTTGAATAAGAAAGCGAAATCAGGACAGAAAGAGATCGTGTCCTTGTATCATAAGTTTTATAAGAATGAACCTTTCGTGCGCCTCCGGCCTTACGGAGAATTCCCTGCGATCAAGGATGTAGCAGGGACGAATTTCTGCGACATAGGGCTTAAGATAAACGGAGATTCGGTCATAATAATTTCGGCTATCGACAATCTTCTTAAAGGCGCGTCTGGCCAGGCTGTGCAGAACATGAATATCCGGTATAAGCTTCCGGAAACTCTGGGACTTTTATAGATGAAGATAATTAAGAAAGCTGTTTTACCTGAGGGGTTCAAAGCCAACGGCGTATTTTGCGGATTGAAAAAATCAGGCAAGCCGGATCTTGCCCTTATTCATTCTGAAAGGCCGGCTATCGCCGGCTGCATGTTCACGACGAATAAGATCCTGGCTGCTCCGGTCATATTATGCAAGGAGCATCTGAAGAAAAATAAAGTTTATCATTCGATCATAGCTAATAGCGGCAATGCGAATTGTTTTACCGGCGCACCCGGCCTGGCGGATGCGCGGAAGATGTCCGTGGCTGCATCAGATGAATTGGGCGTTACGCCGTCGTCAGTGCTTGTGTTCTCGACCGGCATAATAGGAAAAAGGCTGGATGTGCGCAAGATAACGTCTGCGGTTCCGGGGCTTTCAAAAGGATTGTCCGCGCAGGGCATTCATAAAGCTAAAAAGGCTATCATGACCACAGATACCTTCGCTAAAGAGGTCAGCTCTGTGTGCGTTATCGGCGGGAAGAAAATAACCGTCTGCGGCATAGCCAAGGGCTCCGGGATGATCGGCCCTAATATGGCTACTATGCTGGCGTTCATCCTGACCGACGCTGATATTTCGCAAATGTGCCTTGATGCGGCGTTAAAGCGTGTTGTAAACAAGACTTTCAATTGCGTCACGGTTGACGGATGCATGTCCACTAATGATTCTGTCGTTGTCCTGGCCAATGGCGCTAGCCGAAACAAGCGCATAACGCAGGGACAGGATGCTTTGTTGTTCGAAAAGGCTCTTGAGGCAGTGTGCCTGGCCCTGGCAAAGATGCTGGCAGCTGACGGCGAGGGCGCGACAAAG
>JALOQI010000093.1 GCA_025453435.1 Candidatus Omnitrophota bacterium | reverse complement strand
GGTGTGGTGGAAACAGGAGTATATGCATCCCCACAACGATCTTTAAGTGCTTTGAGCTTGTCATCTGTGGACCCAGTTCCCAATATAGGCGGTCCTAAACAGCAATCAATATTAATTGGATAAGTCTCTCCATCACCAGTGACGCCAAAACATTCGTCACTATTCCATCCTTCCTCTGGAACATGTATGTAATGGCTTCTTTGAATACCTTCGCCTGGAGGAGGACAAGCTCTAGTTATCCCACACCAAGCTGAAGGAGGAAGTTCATCAGCACCATAAACAAAATAGTTGCTTAATAGAAAAAGAACTACAAAAAGAATTATTTGTCTCCCAGCATGCCGGTGAGAGTCCTTGCCGATATCGACAGGCAAAAAGCGTTAGCTCTCGAGGAGATGAAGCTTGACGTTGACAGTATCATTGTCCAGCAGACCCCTGTCAGGCATTACCGCTTCGGCAGCCTTGCCTGCCACATTTTAGGTTACTTGAGCCAGATAGACCACTGGCGGCTTACAAAACTTGAAGATTACGGTTACAAGACAAAAGACGTGGTGGGCTTCGGAGGAGTCGAGGAAAAATACGATTATTATTTAAGGCAGGAAGACGGCGGGCTTTCGGTGGAGGTTGATCACCAGGGAAGGTTCACGCGGGTGCTGGGTTTCAAGCCTCCTGTAAGAGGCAAAGATATACAGTTGACCATAGACTCGCGCGTGCAAAGAATAGCGGAAGACGCGCTTGAAGGTAAAAAGGGCGCTATAGTCATCATGGACCCCGATAACGGAGAAGTTATAGCGTGCGCGAGCAGCCCTTCATTCGATCCTTCGATATTCGTGAAAAAATCTCACGAGCAGATGTCTCTTACGCTAACCGATCCCAATGCCCCTCTAATGAACAGGGCGGTTACCGGCACGTATCCCCCGGGTTCGGTATTCAAGCTTGTAGGAGCTTCTGCCGGCCTTGAGACAAAAAAGATAAATTCATCCACGACCTATTACTGCCCGGGAAGCCTTCAGATAGGAGCAAGGGCGTTTAAATGCTGGAACACTCACGATGACCAGGATCTTACGCAGGCAATAGCACAATCCTGCGATGTTTTTTTCTACAAGACCGGGCTTGCCGTAGGCGGGCAGGCGATACATGATTTCGCATTAAGGCTGGGCATGGGCCGGCCAACGGGTATAGAACTGCCATATGAATCTACCGGTTCAGTGCCTAATCCTTTCTGGAAACGGATGTATAAATTCCGGAGATGGTATGACGGAGATACGGCAAATCTGGTCATAGGCCAGGGAGAGCTTTTAACCTCTCCCTTGCAGCTCGTACGGATGATGGCTGTATTCGCCAACGGCGGGAAACTGGTCACGCCCTACATAATAAAATCGATCGATTCAAAAGACGTATCCGCATCTCACCGAAAGGTCACGCCTGTGCGCTTCAGGGTTGATACGATAGAAAAAATACGACGGGGCCTGCGGGAGGCCGTATCAGGCAGCCGCGGCACGGCCGGCGTCCTGGCGGATGCCCATGTATCTGTGGCGGGAAAGACAGGAACTGCGCAGACATCCGATGAAAAAAATCACGCCTGGTTCAGCGGATTTTTCCCCTTTGAAGCCCCTGAATTCGCGGTATGCGTATTCATTGAAAGGGGCGGCCACGGATCTTCTGCGGCAGCTATCACAAAAGATATGATCGCGGCTATGCAGCAGGAAGGCGTCATCAGATGAAGACGAATCTTAAGATCCTTTTTTTAGCTGTTGCTATATCAGTGCTGGGTATATTGACCATCTACAGCAGCACTTATATGAAACAGGGCGAGTTCTGGGAGTCTCTATACCAGCGTCAGATCCTGTGGGTGCTTATGGGCATTGCAGCTTACTTGATATTTTCCAATATCAACTACCGCAGGATTTGGGATTGGACTTATTGCATTTATGCGCTGGTGGTTCTGCTTTTATTCCTCGTTGTGGTAAGCGGCATTGTCAGGTTCGGGGCGCAGCGCTGGCTGAAGATCTCATGGTTCACGCTTCAGCCGTCAGAGTTGGCTAAACTCGCTGTGCTCATATTCATGGCCAGGTATTGCAGCAAAAAGTCAGCTGACGACGTGGACTTGAAAGCTCACAGATACGGTATATTCAAGGGCGTGGTAGTCCCGTTTATGTTCGTGGCGATCCCCGCGGGCCTTATCGTTGACCAGCCTGACCTTGGAACCGGGGCGATCGTATTCATGATCTTTTTTGTAATGCTTTACCTGGGCAATGTCCGGTTCAAATACCTGGCTCTTGTAATGGGGATACTGGTCGCGTCAATGCCCGTTGCGTGGCATTTCCTGCATGATTACCAGCGGGACCGCATCGAGGTTTTTTTGAATCCGAATATAGACCCGCTTGGCGCAGGGTATACTATCATACAGTCCCAGATCGCTATCGGCTCGGGCGGATTTTTTGGCAAAGGCTGGCTTTCGGGCACGCAGAGCCAGCTTTTTTTTCTTCCGGAATCGCATACGGATTTTATTTTCGCCGCTTTTAACGAACAATGGGGGTTCTTAGGAGGTGCGGTATTGCTTCTTCTTTATTATCTGCTGATAAAGCAGGGGATAAATATCGCAATGCGCACAGGCGATCATTACGGCAGGCTTTTGTCTTTGGGCATTTCGCTGATGCTCGGGCTTCAGGCCTGCATAAATATATCCATGAACATGGGGCTTGCGCCTGTCGTAGGCGTGCCCCTGCCTTTGATGTCGTACGGCGGATCGTCGGTTATCATCACTTATATTTGTTTGGGAATGATGGCGAATGTAAACAAGACCCGAGCGGTGTTTTAACCAGTAATGGAGGTCATAATGGATATCGAACTGATAAATATAGATAGTCTGATAATCGATTTGAAAAAAAGGCCGGCTGGTTCATTGCAAATCATAACCGTTGACGCAGTAAAAGGAGCAGGCCAGGAAAAAGTGGCGGCATTAT
>JALOQI010000092.1 GCA_025453435.1 Candidatus Omnitrophota bacterium | reverse complement strand
CAGGATCACCTGAATAACCCGGCGGATCTCGTCGTCGCGGCCGATCACAGGATCCAGCTTGCCCTGATTCGCAAGCTGGGTCAGATCGCGGCCGTATTTTTCAAGCGGTTTGTATTTTGCCTCCGGGTTTTCGTCGGTAACGCGCTGGCTGCCGCGGATGCCGGCCAAAGCGTTCAAAACAGAATCTTTGGAAATACTGTGCGCTTTTAAAGCCTTGATGAGCGCTGACTCATGGTCGGAAAATTCAGCTAGCAGGATATGCTCGACAGAAATAAATTCATCATGCAGGCTGTGCGCTTCGCGCTCTGCGTCCTTTAAAAGTCTGCCGGATCTTTGCGACAGATATGCCTGCGCGTGCTTACCCTGGATCGCAGGGATATCATCGACAGCCTCTTCAACAGCCCTGATAATATTAAATGAAGGGACTCCCAAAGCGTCGATTACATGCACGAGCACGCTGTCCTCCTGGCGCAAAATCGCAAGGTCCAGATGCTCCGGCTCGACCTGCTGGTTCTGCTTTTCCTGAGCGATGGCAACAGAGGCCTCCAGGGCCTCTCTCAATTTTTGAGTAAGTTTTTCAGTCTTCATTCGTTCTCCTTAGCCTGCAGAATCATGCCTTTTTCGGGATCACTATCTCAAGGATCCCGTTTTTTACGCCGCTTGTCAGCTTTTTAGCATCCGCATTCTTTGGGACAGGCAGGCAATGGCTGAACTCCCTGTGCGTGGCTTCATAGCTGTAAGTATTTTTGTGTTCGGTTTTATGCTGATACCCTTTTTTGCCGTAGATCAGCAGAAAACCTTTCTCGACTCTTACATGAACATCTTTAGTCTCGAATCCGGGAACGTCTGTTTTGACAGTGATGTGTTTTTCAGTTTCCGAGACTTTCAACGCGCCTGCTATGTTCGACATCGCAGGGAAATGCGAAAAATGCGCGAACGGCCGGTCCAAAAGGTGCGCGAACTTCATCTGTCTCATTCGAACCACCTCCTTTGCTGGCACTCTATACACGAGAGTGCCAGTATCAAAACAAAAAAAATTTACACCTCGGGCCTTTCCATTTCAATTATTACCTTTACGCCCCGCACATTTACGCGCTTTTCTTCCATTAAGTAGTGGACATATTCGAGCCTGCGCACATCCCTCATAGAATAAAGCCTGCTTTTCTTGCCAATGCGTTTGGGGCAGACGACTCCGGCTTTATCAAGCTGCCGCAAAGTCCATATGGGTATGTCGACAAGTTTGCTCACGACGCTGATCACATACACCGGCTCATCAGGGCTTATTCTAATCTCATACGTCCCCATACTTCTCTCCTTTTGTCACAAAAAATATAACATAAATTAACGACATTGTCAAGATATTTATATAAAAGTTGTTAGATAATCTAACAGTTGGGGCCAGGCCCCACTATTATATCTTTATCGCGCAGGAGTTTATCTTTGAGGACTTTAGGCAGGTTCAAGACTATTTTTATTGACTTTTGCTGATACTGGATATCTACGACCTTGCCTACTTTGTAGAACTGGCTGACAAGGTCCATACGAGTGTGCGGGATCTTTAGCTTCAATGTGACTATCGCATCCTGAAACCTCTCCTGGATCATTTCTATCAAGCTCGGCAGATTCTTCCCGCTCGATGCACTGATCAAAACGGATTCCGGATAATTCTGCGGCATACTTCTCAACAGAGTCTGGTCTTCAATAAGGTCAATTTTATTCAACACAGTAATGCTCGGCTTTTCATTTGCCCCCAATTCAGTCAAAACAGCCATAACTGACTTGTAATGCTCGTAAGCCTTTGGGTGAGACACATCCAGCACGTGCAGCAGCAGATCCGCCTCGATCACCTCTTCCAGAGTAGCCTTGAACGCCTCTATCAGATTATGCGGCAGATTATGCAAAAACCCGACCGTATCCGATACAACTATATTCTCGCCGTTCGGCAGCCTGTATGATTTCGACAAAGGATCCAGCGTCGTGAACAATCCGTTATGAACGACCGTGTCCGCGCTGGTTAACGCATTGAGCAGAGTGGATTTTCCGGCATTAGTATATCCGACCAACGCTACGGACGGCACAGCATTTTCCTTGCGCTTCTTGCGTGCTGTTGCCCGGTGCATTTTCACATGCCGCAGGTCTTCCTGAAGTTTTTCGATCTTCGTGCGGATGCGCCTGCGGTCGATCTCAAGTTTAGTTTCGCCCGGGCCGCTTGTGCCGATGCCGCCGCCCTGCCTCGAAAGGATCAATCCTTTTCCTAAAAGCCGCGGCATCAGATACTGCAGCTGCGCCAGCTCCACCTGCATCTTTCCCTCGGGGCTCTTTGCATGATGCGCGAAAATATCCAGGATAAGCTGAGTGCGGTCAATGGTCTTTCGGCCGATCACATCTTCAAGATTCCTCTGCTGCGTGCCGGAAAGATCATGGCTGAATATCACAGCATCCGCCTGCGTCTCCTGCGCAATCATCGAGATCTCTTCCGCCTTGCCCTTTCCTATAAAATAAGTAGGCGTGGGGTCGTCTATATTACACGTGATGTTATCTATAACCGCGGTATCCGTGGCGCCTATTCATCATTCATGACGGGGAAAGGCAAGAGCATGGAAAGGAAGGTTTCTGCGCTTTTCAGAACGGCGGTCGCGGCGGCTGTGCTCGTGGGGCTGGGCATGCTTTGTGTGGAGGATGCGTCTGCGCTGGTGGCGAGCGATCTGGAGCCATGCTCGGGTGACAGGCTCGTCGTGCTTGACACCGTTTCACGCCGGGAGTGGCTGAACCTCCATGGGGCTTACACGCCAGGCTATGCCGAGCTGACGGGCCCGGAAAATGATTGCAACCCCACCTGCACCAAGGGGCAATTCAGCGGCTGGACGCTCGCCTCCGAGCAGGACGTCATGGAACTCCTGAACAATGCCGGATTGTCGCCCTACGGCGCCGAGAACCGCGACGCGGCCTATGGATTCATCGTT
>JALOQI010000008.1 GCA_025453435.1 Candidatus Omnitrophota bacterium | reverse complement strand
CAATCTTCCGAGCCTTATAAAACGGGGCTGCAGGTGCAGGATCTACTCGACTCACGCGACAAAAGACCTGTGCAAGCTGATGCTTGAAGATTCGGGCAAGATCCAGGAAGAAGATATCCGCTACGTGAACAAGATCAACCGCAGGATGGGCCTGCCTTTGCGCGAACCTTTGTATACAAAGAACGAAGCGATCAAAGCGGGCAAACGCAGGTTCCAGACCCTGTCTTATAATCATAAAGCGCTTTGCGCAAAAAATGTCAGCGTCACTTTCAACGATGCGGGACATATCCTGGGCTCGGCTATCGTAGTGCTGGACATAAAAGACGGCAATAGCCAGGTCAGGCTCGGTTACGCTGTGGATCTGGGCAGGGCTAATCTACCCATGCTCAACGACCCTGTTCTGCCAAAAGACCTGGACTATCTTATAATCGAGAGCACGTACGGCGGCAGACAGCACGCTCCGATAGAAGATGCCAATGATAAGCTTCTTGAAGCCATTAACAGGACAGTCGAGCGCAAGGGCAAGATAATAATCCCGGCTTTTACGCTTGAGCGCACTCAGGAGGTCATATATATATTGCACCAGCTTTATAACGAAAAACGCCTGCCCGCGATACCGGTCTATGTTGACAGCCCGCTCGCTTACGAAATAACCGAAGTCTTCAAATATCATTACGCGTATATGAACGCCGCTACCCGCCGCAACATAGACAGCGGAAATTCGCCGTTCGACCTGCCGAATCTTCATTTTATCAGGGACCAGAAGGACTCAAAGGCCCTGAATACCGATAAAAGGCCTATGATAATCATAGCTGCCTCCGGGATGGCAGAATCCGGCCGCGTCCTGCACCATCTGAAGAACAATATAGAAGATTCGCGCAATACTGTCCTTGTAGTAGGGTATATGGCAAAGGATACGCTCGGCCGAAGGATAGTCGAGCAAAACAGGTTCGTGCGCATATTCGGCGTTGAACAGCAGTTGAACGCCGAGGTGGTGGTGATCAATGCATTTTCGGGCCATGCTGACAAGAACGACCTCATGGCTTTTGTGTCCGCATGCATGCCTTTGAAGAGGGTGTTCCTGGTGCACGGTGACGAAGAGCAGACATGGGCGCTGTTCGACGCTCTTTATAAGCAGGGCGTTAACGCGTATATGCCGCATAAAGAAGAGACGGTCGAGCTTGCGTAAGAAACCCTTGACCCTGGCGTAAATTCACTGTAAAATTAGATTTAACATATAGTTATTAACCGACAAAAAATCACGGAGGCAATTAGATGGCCGGAGGAAAATCTACACCGAAGAAAGACAAAAAAATAAAAGTATCAGGAGGCCAGCTCGTCAAGACCGGCGAGCTGTTGGTCAGAGGCGTCGACAGTTATAAGGCAGGCAAGAACGTCAGGGGAAGCGGCACGGTTTACGCTTTGTGCCCGGGAAAAGTTTTTTTCACACGCAAGAAATCCCCCCGAGGTTCTGTCAAAACATATATTAATGTGATGCCCTTGTAACATACTGCATGGACAAAAGCAGTTTTGCTTCCAGAGAAGAAAAGGCCAGAAGATATTCCCGAATAAAATATACGCTTTATGTATGCGAATCGGGTTTATTTCTGGTCTTTTGTCTTTTTTGGGTCTTGAGCCCTTTTGCGGGGCGCATTGCGAATATCTTAGCTGCCATGGCAGGCCCATCGTCCGTCTACGTAACAGGTTCATTATTTTTCCTGTTTCTGTCGCTGATATGGGTCTATGTTTCTTTCCCTGAAAATTTTTACCGCTCATTCCTGCTGGAACATCAGTTCGGCCTTTCCAGCGAACCGGTGCAACGATGGTTTTGCGACCAGCTCAAAGGGTGGATAGTTTCGAGTATCATAGGCGTGAGCTGCCTGTGCGCGTTTTATTTCGCTTATTCGAAATTCCCTGATAAGTGGTGGCTTCTGACAGCGATCGCCTGGACGGTATTTAGCGCGATCCTTGGCAGCCTGGCGCCTTTAGTGATAATACCCCTTTTCTTTAAACAAACCCGTTTGCCCGATGGGACACTGAGATCGCGGCTGGAGCGCCTCGCAGAGAATATGGGCATACGGATACTCGACATATATTCTATAAATTTGAGCACCCGCACGCACAAGGCCAATGCGGCTCTGGCAGGCCTCGGGTCTACCAGGCGCGTGCTTATATCCGATACATTGCTTAACAATTATTCTCCCGAGGAAATAGAGGTAATAACCGCTCATGAATTCGCGCATCACCGCTTGAATCATATCCTGAAGACGGTGTTCCTGCAGGGAGCGCTTGCAATGATTTTTTGCCTTGCGGTATACAGGCTGCATCCTGTGATATTTTCTTCCGGGGTTCTTGCACTGGACAGCCCTGAGGCTGTTGCCGTGCTCTGGCTGTATTTGGCGGTTTTCGGTGCGGCTTGCGGCCCGGCATTGAATTTTATCAGCAGAAAATTCGAGGCTGACAGCGATGCCGTCGCTATCCGGCAGACGGGGATGCATCAGGCATTTATTTCATCGATGGAAAAGCTGGCGGATCAGAATTTGTCCGATACCGATCCTCCTGCGCTGGTCAAATGGCTTTTTTTTGACCATCCGCCGATAAAAGAGCGCATTTGCGCTGCCGGAAGAATACAAAGGGAATAAAAGATCATGACCGAAGAGTCTTCTAGCGCCAGGGAAACAGTCCTTTTGGATTTCCTGAAGTCTTTGCGCATAGCGCTTAATTTCATAAGTCTATATTCAAAGGAACATAAAGCCTTCGTCCAGGCAGCGGCCGAACTTCACGCCGGAATGCCGCTGCTTTTCTCCGACAGCCCGCAGCTGCGCATCATATTCTCTCCGGAAGCCCTGGCCATCGACGGTAATACATATCAGAAGAAACAGCTATATCTGGATCTGGCGCGCCAGTTCCATTTCCGCAAGATCAGATCGCTTCAGATCAACCAGGGCGTTACCTTGCAGGAACTTTGTCTTTTGCTTGAAGCTATTGTTCTGCCTTTAAAGGAAATTCGCAGGCGAGGCGGCATTCAGGGAATCCTTAAATCAGGCCAGGTATCCAGTATAGTGATCGAAGAACTGGATTATTCTCAGCTTCTGGGAGATGAGGGAGAGGTTTCCGAGGATCTTTGGTCGGGCATTTTGCGCGACACGATAAAAAGCGAAGACCCTTCAAAGATAAAGGAGTTCACTAAGGATTTCGAAAGCAATATAAAAAAGGTCAGCCTCAAAAAAATCACCGCTGACAGCGACCTCAGAGGCAGCATAAGGGACTTTTTCCTGTATCTTAAAAGCTCCGACAAAGACGCCTGCACGCGCTGTGCTTTATCTTTGTTCGGCCTTATCCTAAAGGATAAAAACCCGGCGACCGCGGATGCGCTCTCATTTCTGGCTGATCTGCTCAAGGATCTCAGCGACGAAGATATAGTTCACGCGGTCATCGATGAGGCTGCGCATAATGAAGAGTTCAATCACGAGAATCTTGAAAACTTTCTCAAAGCGCTCGGGTCCGAACGAAAAAACGCGGTCAATTCGTCTCTGGCAAATAACATTGTTGATTCACATGGGGCAGGCGCGCTAAGCCCTGTCGCCCGGCGCAAGCTGAAAAATCTTTTTAATGTTTCCGAATCCCGGCTGGTTTCAGGGATCTACCAGAAAGTCATGGAAACGCTGTCCAGGGACGATCTGCATGATAGCAGATTTTCGTTCGAACGGGAGCGTTACTTGCGCAACTACAGGTATATTCTGCTTTTTCTTCTGGGCTCCAGTGATGATCCCGAACTTCTAAAAGATGTCGCCTCTAGGATCGCCGATGCATGGGAAGCGATAGTTCAGGACTCAAGGCCCGATTATTTCGAGAGCCTCCGGGCAATAATGTCAAAGTTAAAGGACAACAACAGCTCTTCTGCCCCGCTGGAGGAGCTTAATAAGAATTTCTGCCGCTTTGTCGAAGGCCATATCTGGCAGGATGAGATACCTGACTGGATCCTGCCTTACCTCGACAGCCTGGAAGAGCCCACCATAGACGTCCAGACGTATATCTATAAAATATTCAACCAGGGCAGGATCAACCGGTTCATCCTGGACCTTTATATGCGTTTTTTCCCCCAGGAAGTGGATCTCTTCTGCGATACCCTTTTCAGGTTCAGCGCAGATATCGAATTTGTGGGCAGTATAGTCGAAGAATTCAAGAACATAAGCCCTGACCGCGCAGGGCCCGTTCTTGAAAGAATATACGCGTTTTCCAACGATCTTATTAAGACCGAAGTCTTGAGGTCCATGCACGGATGGCAGGACCTCGATGAGGGTTTTCTGCTGCCCATACTGCAGGAGAATTATGTTTTGCGCAAAGAGGCGATGGCAGTGCTGGTATCCAGCGACAGAACGCGGGAAATGGCTGTGGACCTTTTATTTGCCAATGACGATATATGGGGCAGGAAAAATGCCCTGATCCTGGAAAACATATCGATCGTTGAGGAGCTTAAGATCTTTGAGGCCCGGCCTCACCTCGAGCGCATCGCAAAAAAGCCTTTCTTCTGGAATTTCGCGCCGAGGCGCAAAGCCGCCCGGGCACTGGAGGCGTTCAAGTGATAGAAAAAATAGAAGCGGCATTCCGCAGCCTTATGACCGCTTTGCAGATAGCTATCCTTTACAGCATAAAACACGCGAAGTTCGACAAATATCTCGAGCAGGCATATCATGACCTTCAGCTGGCTGTTTCAGAGAGCCCGGAGATAACGATAGGCATTGTGGGCGAAGAACTGGCATGGGGCAAAGAAGTTCTTTTTGACCTGTCGAAATCGCTCAAGAACATGATCCTTTTCCTGAAAAGCCGGGGCGTAGAGCGCATAAGCTTTAACAGGGGCGCAGGCAAAGACGAGTTAAAGGCGCTTATAGCCTTTTTTATATTGCCCAAGGACAAAATTCCTGCAGACCCCCAGCAGTTCCTCACGGCTCAGGGCGTACGAAACATCACTATCGGAAAGATCAAGGTTTCGGAAGGAGCAGGCGACCCCGGAATGTTAAAGAGCGCGCTCGAAGCCGTGGATTATATAAACCTGTATAAAAATTCGCTTGAAGGCGTATCGGCATCGCTGGACAATATGCTGGACAATAAGCAGATAGATAATCTGTCTTTGCGGTTCGGGGTCTCGAATATAATGGATTCGATCGCATCCAGGCATCAGGAGCTTTTGAAACTGACGACCGTCAGGCGCTATGACATGACCACGTTCGTGCACATACTCAACGTTTCTATACTGTCCATGTATTTCGCGTCTGAACTGGGATTGGGCAGGGATGACGTGCTGGATATAGGCACGGCTGCGCTTTTTCACGATATAGGCAAGCTTTATATTTCCCGCAGCATAATCCGCAAGGAAAGCAAGCTTACTGAAGCGGAGTTCGCCAGCGTAAAAAGTCACACGGTGCTGGGGGCAGAGATCTTGCTGAAATATACCGAGACCCTCGGAGTCCTGCCGCTTGTCGTATGTTTCGAGCATCATCTCAAATACGACCTGTCGGGTTATCCGAAGCTTCCGTTCAAGCACGAGCTTCATACGGCGTCGCTGATCGTTGCAATCTGCGACGTGTATGACGCGCTTTTGGCCCGCCGGAGCTATAAGGCCAGCTACGCACCTATGGTCATTTACGATATTATGATGGGGGACAAAGGAAAAGGTTTTGAGCCGCAGCTTCTTGACCGGTTTTTCAGAATAATGGGCGTGTGGCCTATCGGTACTATGGTAGTGCTCAATGACGGCAGAAAAGCTGTAGTGCGGGAAGAGAACCAGGATGAGATATTCCTGCCGAAGATCGAGGTCATCTATCCAGAAAAGGGGGAATTGCTGGATATGCGCCAGACCAGGAATAAAGTCTGGATCGCGCAGTTCCTGGATCCGGTCCATGAAGGCAAAGAATATCTGCCCCTTGTTTAGGCCAGCAATTCTTTTACTGCCCGAGCCGCGCGTTTAGCCGCGCCGGTTTCGCCCAGAGACTTTTTCACTGCGAGCAAATCATTCTTTATAGCCGAAAGTTTTTCCGGTTCTGACAGGAGCCGGCAGCAGTACGAAGACAGCTTTTGCGCTGTAGCGTCGAACTGGATAAATTCCTCTACGATCTTCCTGCCTGCGACCACGTTCACAAGCCCGATAAAAGGTATTTTTATCAACAATCTCATATAGAGCCATGTAAGGAAATTGACCTTGTAGGTCACAAGCATCGGCGTGCCCAGTATCGCGGTCTCAAGCGTCGCGGTCCCTGAGCAGACCATTGCCAGATCGCTTGCCTGGATCCCGTCATAGGTCTGATCCTGTACGATTTTCACAGCCGGATTGAATCTTTCAACGAGCTTTTTGATCAGGGCCGCTGATACTGTCGGCGCAGCCAGCACGATAAACTGCAAAGGCAAGCGCGACCTCTTTGATATGAGGGCACTGGCCTTGAGCATTATCGGCAGGAGCGTTTTTACTTCCTTGAGCCTTGAGCCCGGCAAAAGGGCAATAGTGCGTTTTCCCTGATCCAAAGAAAACCTTTCCCTGAAATCTTTTGCCGTTAACGAGGTTTTTACCCGGTCAAGGCAGGGATGTCCTGCGAACGCAACCGGGACGCCATTGCTGCGGTAAAGAGTTTCTTCGAACGGAAAAAAAACGATCATCAGGCTGACAGTTTCCCGGATCGTTTTTATCCGGCCTTTTCCCCATGCCCATATCTGCGGGCTTATGTAATAAACAACCGGTATCGCGCGTTTTTTTAATTCTTTTGCGAGCCGGATATTAAAACCCGGATAATCCACAAGAATTGCGATATCCGGTTTATCCCTGTCAATGTCTGCGAGGAGCTTTATGTAGATCGACCTTATTGCATTGAGCTGCCGTATGACCTCGGAGAAGCCGATCACAGCCAGCGAAACGAGGTCTGCGGTCACCAGGACGTTTTCTCTTTTCATGCAGCTTCCGCCCAGGCCCCAGAAATCAACCGAGGGCGTAAGCTTTTTTATTTCATTTACGAGATCTGCCGCGTGCTGGTCGCCCGAAGCCTCGCCGGCTACGATCAATACCTTTTTATGTTTTTCCATAGTTTATCGCGGATTTTTAAAGCAACGGCAAGAGCCTGGCGTGCGGTCTCTCCTGTTACAAGAGGCTGGCGGTGTTCTTTTATGCAGTCTATGAAAGAGGAAAGTTCTTTTTTGAGCGGCTGTTCTTTTTCAATGGGCAGGTTCTCTTTTGTGATCCCTGACGCAGACCTTCGATAAACGCAGGCCTGCTCGTTTTTGTAGTCAAGTGAGATATAAGCGTTTTTCAGGAATATCCTGATCTTGCGCATCGCTTCGTCGGAAACGCGGCTGGCCGTAAGGTTGCATACGCAGCCGTTTTTGAAAGTCAGCCGGGCATTCGCTATGTCCTCGAACGGGGTGAGCACGTTAACCCCTACGGCATCAATGCGTTTAATCTCTGATTTTACGAGCCCCAGGACTATGTCTATATCGTGTATCATAAGGTCGAGCACTACCCCCACATCCAGAGACCTGTTAGGGAATAAGCTCAGCCTGTGGCATTCTATGAAATAGGGGTCTTTGAAGAGGTTTTGCGCAGCGGAGAATGCCGAGTTAAAGCGCTCGACATGGCCTACCTGAAGTATGAGGTTTTTGTTCCCGGCAAGCTTTATGAGAGAATCAGCCTGCGCCAGTGTCTGGGTGAAAGGTTTCTCAACCAGAACATGCAGGCCGTTGAGAATGCAGTCTCTCGCTATCTGGAAATGAAGCTTTGTCGGCACCGCAATGCTGACTGCGTCAACCTCTCCTAAAAGCTTTTTAAAATCAGGGTAAGATTTGACTCCGAGCTCGTTCGAAAGTGCTTCAACCCGGGCATGGTCTGTGTCGCAAACCGCTTCAAGCGAACAGGTTTGGATGTTCTTATAAATCCTGGCATGCAGGCTTCCAAGGTATCCTGTGCCGATGACTGCGACTTTAATTTTAGACATAGGTTGATGATACCAAATGGCTCGACAAAAGTCAATATATATGATACTATAATGGGCTATGAAGCAGTATATAAGGTTGTTTAAATTCATATGGCCGCATAAATTCCGCTTTTTAGGCTCGGGGCTGTGCATGATCATGTCGGCTTTGTTTGACGGCGTGTCCCTTGGAATGATCATGCCGCTGGCGGATATAGTGTTTACGGGCAAAAAGATAGTCGTGCCTTCCACGCTACCGTCGTTTCTTTCCGGGTACGTGGATAAGCTAAACATAATTCCGCCGCTTGTTCTGCTAAATTACATAGCCGTAGGGGTCATAATCCTTTACGTGCTCAAAGGATTTTTCGGCTTTCTGCAAAGCTACCTGATGAACGATATTTCTCAGCTTGTCGTGAGGGACATCCGCGCAAGCGTGTATTCTAAGTTTCACAAGCTTTCCCTGGATTATTTCTCTCATATGCGCGGAGGGGAGCTGATGTCACGCATCACAAACGACGTAGGTATGGTGGGCAACGCGATATCGTACGGGGCTACGGATCTTTTGTATCAATCTCTTCAGGTCGCGGTTTTTGCCTTTCTTATCCTTGTTATACACCCGAAGCTCGCATTGCTGTCTATGATCCTTTTGCCCCTGACAAGTTTTCCGATATTCAAGGTTGGCAGGGCGCTCAAAAAGATCTCCAGGCAGACCCAGGAAAAGATGGCCGACATCAATTCGCTTTTATATGAGACTATCCTGGGCATGCGCGTGATCAAGGCGTTCAATATGTCAGGGGCCGAGGTAAAAAAATTCACCGATACCAATAATTCTTTTTACAAACTGTCGATGCGCGCAACAAAGCGCATGCTTCTTTTGAGCCCGTTCACTGAAATGATCGGCGTGCTTGCAGCTGTTTTCGTGCTCTTTCTCGAGGGCAAGGATGTCATCGCCGGCAAAATTTCTTTCGGAACGCTCGGCGTTTCTCTGGCAGCGCTTTTGTCGATGCTGAGGCCCTTTAAAAAACTTTCTCAGGTGAATTCAATAATAGCTCAGGCTATAGCGGGCTCCGAAAGGATACACCAGGTGCTCGATACCGTTCCCTCGGTAGGGGAAAAAGAAGATGCGCGCATAATGAGCGGGTTTGAGGATCACATAAGCTTCGAGCATGTTTTTTTTAACTACGGCCATGTGCCCATCCTCAAGAACATAGACCTTAAAATAAAAAGCGGAGAGATAGTGGCAATCGTGGGCCCCAGCGGAGCGGGTAAAAGCACTCTTCTGGACCTTGTGCCGCGTTTTTATGACCCTGTCAGCGGCAGGGTGGTCATAGATGGGATCGACGTGCGCGAATACAGCTTTCATTCATTACGAAAACATATAGGGATCGTAACGCAGGAGACAATCCTTTTCAACGATACGGTAGCCGCTAATATCGCATTCGGCATGGAGGATGCCTCCGAAGAGAAGATAGAGCATGCTGCGAAGCAGGCATATGTGCACGATGTCATACTTAAGCTGCCCCATGGCTACGATACGATGATCGGTGACAGGGGCATCAAGCTTTCCGGAGGGGAGCGGCAGCGCATAGCGATTGCCCGCGCTCTCTTGAAGAACGCTCCTATTCTTATTCTGGACGAAGCCACATCCCAGCTGGATACGGAATCCGAACGCCTGGTCCAGGACGCGTTGAATCTTCTCATGCAGAACAGGACGGTTTTTGTGATAGCGCACCGCCTATCCACAATCAGGCACGCATCCAGGATCCTGGTCATGGATGAGGGCTGTATCGTCGAGCAGGGCACTCACGAAGAACTGGTCGAGGTCGAGGGCGGCTTGTATAGAAAACTCTGCCAGAACCAGCTCATAGAATAAGAATCTTAAGGTTGATTTCCGGACTGATTTGTGGTAGAGTTAAAAAGTTGTTTTTTAAAAGCGTATTCGCCGTTGCGGTATTATCGCGGGGTTTAACATGAATAGACTCTTAAAAAGCTTGTCGAAATTTTCCGGGGCCAAAGTATTGGTCATAGGCGATCTTATACTTGACGAATACCTTTGGGGAGCGGTAGAGCGGATCTCTCCGGAAGCCCCTGTTCCGGTGGTATGGGCTAAAGAGCGCAGGTTCACTCCGGGAGGCGCGGCAAATGTCGCCAATAACCTCAGGTCTCTGGGCGCGAAGGTCTCTCTGGCCGGGGTTGTCGGCAGGGATAATTACCGCGATATAATG
>JALOQI010000091.1 GCA_025453435.1 Candidatus Omnitrophota bacterium | reverse complement strand
ACTTTCTATATCATCCGATCATCAACGCTGATTTTTTAGTGGAAGGGGATTAAGGTAACTAAATGATGGATCGTGAATTTCCTGCAGGCGTCAGAAAACCTGCCAGGTATATAGGCAATGAATGGAACGTATCGAAGAAAAGTTTCGAAGCGGCTAAAATAAAATTCGCTTTGTGCTTCCCCGATCTTTACGAAGTCGGAATGAGCAATCTTGGCATACGCATCCTTTACTCGAAGCTGAATATGATCCCGGATGTGTGCTGCGAGCGCGTGTTCGTGCCGGATATCGACATGCAGCAGGTCCTGCGGGATAATAAGAGGCCTTTATTTTCCCTCGAATCCGGCAGGGACATAAAAGATTTCGATATCCTCGGTTTTTCTATCGGGTATGAGCTTTCATACACCAACGTGCTTTCCGTGCTTGATCTGGCAGGCATGCCGCTGGAATCCGCGTCCAGAGGCCGGGAATTCCCGCTTGTCATCGCCGGAGGCTGCGCATGTTTGAACCCCGAGCCTATGCATGAGTTTGTGGATCTTTTTTTTATCGGCGAAGCGGAAGAGGCCGCAAATGAGCTCATGGATGCATACGCGCAGCACAGTGACGAATACAAAAAAGGGCTGATTTCCAAGAAAGACCTGCTTTTAGCTTTAGCGCGTATAGAAGGGGTATACATCCCGTCATTTTATGACTGCGAATATTCTCAGGACGGCTCTTTGAAATCTTTTAAGCCCAATATATCCGGAGCGCCTGCGTCGATAAAAAAGCGCATAGTAAATGATCTGGATGCCTGCGGACTGCCCGATAAGTGGGTAGTCCCTTATATTCAGATCATCCACGACAGGATAACCGTGGAGATATCGCGCGGATGCCCCAACACCTGCCGCTTTTGCCAGGCGCGAAGCTGTTATTACCCGCTCCGGTACCGTAAGCCTCAGAGCGTGCTCGATTGGAGCCGGAAATATTTCAGTCAGACAGGTTATGACGAAATATCTCTTGCGGGCCTGTCTGTGAGCGATTATCCCGGTCTCGAGGGTCTTCTGGGACAGCTGGTAGAAACGTTCAAGAATAGAGGAGTGAGCATATCTTTGCCTTCGGTCAAGCCCAAATCATTCCTGGGCTGCGCGTCAGCGCTTATTGCCACCGTTAAAAAAACCGGATTGACATTCGCTCCCGAAGCCGCGACTTCAAGCCTGCGCCGGACGATCGGCAAAGATTTCGACGAAGCTGAGTTTTTCACAATGCTGGAAGAGGTTTACAAAGCCGGGTATCAGCATGTTAAACTTTATTTTATGATCGGCCTGCCCGGCGAAACCGATGAGGATATCGAGGCCATAGCGGATTTCAGCCGCAGGGTCTGTGTTTTAAGAAAAACCTGCGCGGGGTCGAATGCCCAGGTTAATGTCAGCATAAATACGGTAATACCGAAACCGCATACGCCTTTTCAATGGCTGGGGATGATGGGCCTTGACCGCGTGCAGGAGGCGCACAAACTTCTGCTTTCAAAGGCGGTTGGCAGAAAAATAAAGATAAGTTTTCATGACAGCCGGATGAATTTTCTCGAAGGCGTGTTTTCCAGAGGGGACAGGCGTTTGAGCGCTGTCATAAAAGCGGCGTATTCCAAAGGATGCAGGTTTGACGGATGGAGCGAACATTTCAATTTCGGTTCCTGGACAGATGCTTTCGCGCAGGCCGGCATTGATCCTGCCATGTATCAGAGAGAGCGCAGGCCGGACGAGCTGCTTGCGTGGGATTTTATTGATACGGGCATCCCGAAAGATGTCCTGGCCCGGGAATATCTCGCTATGAAAAGTGATTGCAAATAGCCGGGTTGCGCGATATAATCATTAGCGAACAAGGCGCGGGAAGCAGCAGTCGATAAAAAAAGAGGACATATTGTACAGCCCGATGAAAAAGGTCATAAATAAGCAGCTGGGAGAACTTCTGATCGAGCACGGCATTATAAATACTTCTCAGCTCGAAAAAGCGCTTGCGGCCCAGAAAGAAAAAGGCGGCCTGGTCGGAGAGCTCCTGGTCGAGCTCGGGTTTGCCAAGGAAGAAGATATCGCCCAGGCATTAACAGTCCAGTACGGTTTTCCTTATCTGCCGCTTGCCTCTTACGATATCAACACCGATATACTGGAGCTTATCCCCGCCCGCGTCGCAAAACAATATCTCATTATCCCTATAGATAAGATCGGCAATAATTTGACCCTGGCCATGGCTAATCCGCTCAATTCGGGCGCAATAGAAAGCGTCGAACAGCTGACAGGCTGTATGGTTCAGGTTTTCGTAAGCACTGTTTCCGACATAAAAAAGGTCATCGCGAAGCACTACAAGATTTCTTAGATCTTCCCAGGAGACAATGTCATCCCTAAAAGACCGCCTCAGCGATATCCTCATCAAGAACAATCTTCTCACTCCCGAACAATTAAATCAGGCGCTTGAAGTTCAGAAGGCAAAGGGCGGAAAGCTCAGCGAAATAATCGTAAAACTGCAGTTCGTCAGCGAAAACAGCCTTATTTCTGCGCTGTCTGAAGGCTTGAATTTCCCGCCGATAGACCTCAAGCGTTTTAAGATAGACCCGGAAGTCCTCAAGATCATCCCGGCTTCCATTGCCCGCCATTACCAGATAATACCCGTTTCCAGGATCGGCAATGCGATAACGCTCGCGATGGCGGATCCGCTCAACGTATTTGCCATCGACCATGTGGAGTCGCTGACGGGCTACAGGATCAACCCTATCATCTCATCCGCCCAGGATATAACTCAGACCATCGACGCGGTTTATCCCGATGTGACCAAAGACACTATCGGTGACCTGGTAAAGGAGATATCCGCCACTTCGTCCATCGAGCTGATAAAGGAAGATAAAGACAGCCAGGCAAATGCCGATATGGGCAAGCTTTCCATAGATGCCCCGGTCATAAAGATCACCGACCTCATACTCGACGAAGCGGTAAAGAAAAAATCAT
Source organism: Candidatus Omnitrophota bacterium (assembly GCA_025453435.1). The sequence continues at coordinate 63 of JALOQI010000091.1, read as the reverse complement.
CCGACATACTCATCGAGCCTTTCGAGAAAAAACTGCGCGTGCGCTTCAGGGTCGACGGCATCC
>JALOQI010000090.1 GCA_025453435.1 Candidatus Omnitrophota bacterium | reverse complement strand
ATAAGGGACCCGAACAAATGCATCCTTTGCCGCAGATGCATAGCGATGTGCGCAAAGGTTCAGTCGGTAAATGCGATAGATTCGATGAATCGGGGAAAGCTCACAAAAATATCGACTTTTATGGACAAAGGCCTGGGGAATGTCTCCTGCGTCAACTGCGGCCAGTGCCTTTTGGTCTGCCCGACTGGCGCTTTGACCGAGAACACTCAGATAGCAGGCGTATGGAAAGCGCTGGCTGACCCGTCTAAATTCGTTGTTGTCGAAACAGCTCCAGCAGTGCGCGCTTCTATTGCAGAGGAATTCGGCATGCCTGCCGGCACGCTTGCCACAGGGAAGATGGCTGCTTCTTTGCGCAGGCTGGGTTTTAATAAGGTATTCGATACGCAGTTCAGCGCTGACCTGACCATAATGGAAGAGGGCCATGAACTTATAGACAGGATAAAAAATAAGGGCGTATTGCCTCTTATCACGTCCTGCTCTCCCGGCTGGATAAAGTTCGCAGAACATTTTTATCCGGGCATCCTTGACCATATTTCCAGCTGTAAGTCGCCCCAGCAGATGTTCGGGGCTATCGCAAAGACCTATTACGCCCAGAAATTGGGGATAGACCCGAAAAACATGGTCGTGGTTTCGATAATGCCGTGCACCGCTAAAAAATTCGAAGCCAAGAGGCCTGAGATGAACGGCGCCTTCGAATACTGGAAACATAAATCCGGCTTGACCGAAAAAGATGCGTTCCCCGATGTGGACTTCGTCCTGACAACAAGGGAAGCGGCGCGCATGATAAAGGAAGCAGGCATTGATTTTGGTAAAATCCAGGACGAACGTTTCGACGAGCCGCTAGGAATATCAACAGGAGCCGCGGTAATATTCGGGGCGACAGGCGGGGTTATGGAAGCGGCTTTGCGCACCGCTTATGAGGTCCTGACAGGCAAGACTCTGGAGAATATCGATTTTGAATCAGTGCGCGGATTAAAGGGCATAAAGACGGCCGAGGTCGATATAGACGGCCTGACGGTCAAGGTGGCTGTCGCTAATTCGTTGAGCAATGCCAGGGTCCTTCTGGACGAGATCAAGGCGGGGAAATCCCCTTATGCGTTCATAGAGATAATGACATGTCCCGGCGGATGCCTCGGCGGCGGAGGACAACCTATCCCCACTGACGCAGCCATACGCCAGAAACGCATGGAGGCGATATATCAGGAAGACCGGAATAAAGAACTGCGCAAATCGCACGAGAATCCCGCGGTCCAGGCGCTGTATAAAGATTTTCTGGGCAAGCCGCTCGGCGAACTTTCGCATCATCTTCTGCACACTCATTATAAAGAGCGCGTGACAGCATAGAGGGAGGCAGTATGAAAAAAATAAAGATCGGGGCCAAGACATTCCTTTATCCGATGCCGACGGTCCTGGTAGGCTCAACCGTAAATTCAAAACCGAATTATGCAACAGTCGCATACTGCGGTATAATGAACCATGACCCTGCGGTTATATCCATAGCGCTCAACAAGACGCATTATACAAACTCAGGGATCAAAGAGCACGGAGTATTCAGCGTTAACATACCTCCTGCAAGGCTTATGGCCGCGACAGATTACTGCGGCATTTTTTCGGGCCAGCGCATTGATAAGACCGGGATATTCAAGACGTTTACCGGCAGCCTCAAAAAAGCTCCTATGATAGAGGAATGCGCGATAAATCTGGAATGCGAGCTGATCCAGACTCTGCAGTTTTCCGTAGACGAAGTGTTTATCGGCAGGATCGTGCAGGCCTATTGCGAAAAAAAATATATGACAAAGGGTCTGCCTGATATCAAAAAGATGGACCCCATAATTTTCTCGATGCACGATTACAATTACTGGGCTGTTGGCAGGCACCTCGGGCGTGCCTGGTCAGCCGGTGAGAAATATAAGGTCAAATCACAAAAAGCAAGGAGTAAAAAATGAAAAAGATCATGGCAGTGTTATGTGTTATGGCTGTGTCAGTTTCGCAATCGGGATGCGCGAGCTCTCCTAACAGGGCGGTGGAAGGAAGTGTCATAGGAGGCCTGCTGGGTGCAGGCGCAGGCGCGATCATAGGCAACCAGGGCCATGACAGGGATCAGGACAGGACCCGCGGCGCGCTTATCGGCGGCGCTGTCGGAGCTATCGGGGGCGCTCTCGCAGGCAGCCAGATGCAGAAACAGCCTGCACAGCAGCAGCCCGCAGCGCAGCAGCAGGCGTATAATCCGAACCAGATGTCAATTTCGCAGATCATAGACATGACAAAGCAGGGCGCAAACGAAGATGTTATAATCGACCGCATCCGTTTGACTAATTCAAAATACAGGCTGTCGCAGGCTGATATAGATTACATGAAAGCCAACGGGGTTTCGCCGAAAGTCCTGTTCGAGATGCAGAGCAACTAACAGGCGCATTTATGGCAGAATTCGGCGTAGGCCTTCTTAAAGAAAAAGCGCTGGCTGATAAAATGCAGCGGCTCGGAGTGCAAGAGTCGGACATAGCCGAAAGCTTCATCCGCTCGTCAAAACCCGGCGGCCAGAACGTGAATAAGGTCGCAAGCTGCGTATATGTGAAGCACCTGCCTTCCGGGATCGAAGTAAAATGCCAGCAGGAAAGATCCCAGGCGCTCAACCGCTATCGGGCCAGGCAGATACTGCTGGATAAGATCGAACAATCGATACTCGGCAGGCTTTCGCAGGAGCAAAAGCGCATAGAAAAGATCAGGCGCCAGAAGCGCAGGCGCTCGCGCAGGGATAAAGCGAAAATGCTTGAGAATAAACACGCGCGCTCAGATAAAAAATCCGGGCGCCGGGCTATCCGCGAGATCGAGGTCAATTAAACAGGGGGCTAATATGAAAAAATTTTATCTGCCGGCGGCGATCTGTACTTTTGTTATCGCCGGATGCGCTTCTCCTTCATACAGGCAGGTGTTCAAGGAAAAGCCTGATGCTAATTTCAGGGTTTTCCAGGTTTCAAGCGGCGCTGTATATTCCGCTGCGGCATAGGTCCTTTGCGAGCGCAACTTCATAATAGAAAATGAAGATAAAG
>JALOQI010000089.1 GCA_025453435.1 Candidatus Omnitrophota bacterium | reverse complement strand
ATGAACAGAATTTCATTTTTGATATAATGAAAACAAGAACAACCGAGGAGGGTTTTATGCAGGAAAGACGCAAGACAGGAAGGCTCCCGCGCCAGGAAAGGACTTTCGTAGAGAAGGACTCGGGAAAGAAAGAGATCACTCTTCTGGACATCAGCCCCGGAGGCATGCGGGTGCAGCTCGACGAAAAACTTGAGATCGGCACTGTGCTGACCCTTCAAGCAAATATCCTGCCGGCCGCAGGCGCGTTCTTCATGCGCGGAGAGGTCAGCTGGGTAAAAGAAACAAAACCCGGCCATTTCGATACTGGCGTTAAATTCACAAAGGTGAGCACTATCCCATTTTATTAAATATGCAGCCGCCGGCAGGCTGGTCATTAATTAAATAAGAAAGCCGCTCAAATGAGCGGCTTTCTTATTTAGAACTTATGCGGATTCCTATTTCTTTTTTCCTGCTAAAGAATCATGATCGTCAAGCTTGAACTTGCCCACCACTTCTTTAAGGTCCATTGCAAGCCTTGCGAGCTCCTGCGCAGAAGCTGACATTTCCTCCATCGAAGCTGTCTGCTCCTGAGTGCTTGATGACACCTCTTCCACTGTAGACGCAGATTCTTTTGCGATAGCCGCAACTTCGTTTATAGCGCGCACAACCCGCTCTACCTCGGTGACAAGCTGAGACCCCGATTCCGAGATCTCGTTCGTTATGCCTGACGCCTCTTTTGCCGCTTTATTGATCTCCGCCAGCACATCGGCAATTTTGGAAACCTGGGTCTTTCCTTCCATTACCTCTTTGGAGCTGGCCTCTATTGCCGTGACCGCGCGGTTGGTCTCGGTCTGTATGGACCTGATAAGGCCGCCTATCTTGCGGACCGCTTCGGCAGAGCCTTCGGCAAGCTTTCGGACTTCCTCTGCGACTACGGCAAACCCTCTTCCTGCCTCGCCTGCGCGCGCTGCTTCTATAGCGGCGTTAAGAGCCAGAAGGTTGGTCTGATCCGCGATCGAGGTGATAGTCTCGGTTATCTCGCCTATCTGCTGTGACATCTGGCCGAGGTTTTGAATGACCTTTGCCGTGTCCATGACAGTGCCTGCCAGCTTTTCGATCTTGTCTACCGTCAGCTTAGCCGTATCCCTGCCGGCCTCAGAAACAGTGCTTGTATGATTGACTGCCTGATTCGCAGTCTGAGCATTGGTGACCATCTGTTTGAGGCTCGAGGCTGTTTTTTCCATGGTCACGAACGTCTCTTCTACTTTTTCAGCCTGGGTATTCGCGCCCTTGGATACTTTCTGCACCGCAGATGAGACTTCCTGTGTGGTAGCGTTCATCTCTTCCGATGACGACGACATTTCCTGGGCGGAGCTGGCAACTTTGTCGGCGCTTACGCGCACCTGAGAAACAATATTATGCATTGCCCCTATAATTGTGTTGAAGGCATCTCCCAGCCTGCCCAGTTCGTCTCTGGTCTTTATCACGATTTTAGCGGTAAGGTCCCCCGCAGTTACGGGCGCAGTGCCTTTGATCAGGCTGCCAACCGGATTAGAAAGCATCCTTGACATAAGTATAAGGATGAGGAACGCCATTGCGATCAGGCCGATGACCGTAACGAGCACGTTATTGCGCTGGGTATCTCTCTGCGCGATTTCAACGGGCCTCCAGTCCAGTACGATCCTTAATGCCCCCAGGCGCTCCTGTTTGGAGCCGTGACAGCTGTGGCAGCTTTTTTCATTGGCTATCGGCTTTATTACAGTGAACACCTTGCCCTTGCTTCCCCTCCACGGCTCTATGTCTGCGAAACTTTTTCCTTCAAGCGCGTTATCTATATTCTTCTCGATGACCGACTGGTCAGACCTGACTTCAAGCTTCTTATTCATTAAGGCTTTATCGGTCGCGCGCTTGACTACACCGGCATGCTCCATAAGCTGCATTTCAAGTATGCCCTTAAGGTCCTTGAACTGTTCAAACTGAAGTTGGATAACATCCTGGTCGCCGGTCATCATGGGGTATCTTATGGCGGTCATGACGGTATCCGACAATTCGAGAGCCGTGTTTTTCTCGCGGTCGAACAAAGTCTTATTCTGAGAATATACGTTCATCCAGGTGATCAAAGCAAGGATCAGCATCAACCCTATGCTCAAACCAACCGTAAGTTTTTTACCGATGGATTTATTCACGTCGATCAAATCAAACATACTCCCCCCGCATTAGCGTTTTCCTACACTGGTTGAGGCTTCTGACCATAGCCCTGACCCCCGTGTTACACGAACCTAAAAATCCGCAGACTTATGCGTCTTCATGCACAGATGGCATTTAATGCATACGTCTTTATCTTTTACATATGACTTCATAGCCTCTTTAGCCCCCATATCTCCGGGGTTAGCGGCATGCGCGCCGCCTGCGCCGTGGCATGCTTCGCACTGCTTGTATTTCAGATGCGGAGTCTCTTCTTCCGAAACGAACCCGCCGGGCTCGCCATAGCCCGTGACGTGGCATTTCAAGCATTCAGCGTCTTTTGTCTTGCCGCGCATCTGAAGGACATTCCACGCTTTTGTGAACTTGCGGCTTTCGAAATCCTTATACTCCGACGGATGGCATCCCTTGCACTTGTCAGCGCCCACGAATTTATTCTCTTCGGCTGACACACAAAAAGCCACGGCAACGAACATCACCGCCAGCAGCACTATCAACCCTTTTTTCATCGCACACCTCCTGTTTTTGTTGACGCAATAATACATTAACCCCCGATATTGTCAAGAAAAATATGCCAAAGCCTACTCTTTCTTCTGCGCCTTATCTTTATCGTCGGAGCCCGACATTGTTTTCTTGAATTCCCTTATGCCCTCGCCCAGCGATTTTGCAAGCTGAGGGATCTTGCCGGCGCCGAAGATCAAAACGACTATCAGTAAAATCAAAAGCAGTTCCGGAAAGCCTATTTTACCCATTGGAGTTCCTCCTCTCGATAACGCGCGCTACGATTATCCCAGCTTCGTAAAGGATAATGAGCGGTAATGCCATTAAAACCTGCGAGAATATATCCGGCCCGGGCGTCAGCGCCGCGGCGGCGATAAATATGAA
>JALOQI010000007.1 GCA_025453435.1 Candidatus Omnitrophota bacterium | reverse complement strand
GAAATTTGTTCGCAGAATAATAAGATTGGATGGGCGTCTAATGCCGAGGCGCCTCGGAGGCTCTAAATCAAAGCAAAACTTAAAGTTGTAAGCCTTTGCTCAACATAGGGATAGCTAAAGCGTCTGGATTAGAAGGAGAGTTCTTCGCTGCCTACGATCTTGACGGGGGAGTTTTCCTTGAGTTCTCCCTGGACTTCGAGGATTACAAGGTCGTTTTCTGCCGCGCCCTCAAGGATCTGCGCATAATCGCTGCTCAAATAACCGACCTTGACTTTTATAACCTTCGCGGTGCCTGTCTGTTCTTCATCAGGGCTGCCCTGTACTGTGTTTTCGGGAACAATAGAAAGAAGGGTTAGCCCGCCGGAATTAATAAGCGCTGATGCGGGTATCATTAAAGCCCCGGGCAGTTCGACAATGTTCATTTCCGCTCTGGCAAACATTCCCGGCAGAAGCAGGCCGTTCGGGTTTTTGACTTTTATTTTTACGGTCAATGTGCGGCTCTTACCTTCCACAACGGGATAAATATATGCCACTGTACCTTCGAATAAAGTGTTGGGATAAGCATCCACAGTGACCTTTGCTTTCTGCCCGAGCTTTATCTTATCGATGTCTCTTTCAACAACGCCCAGCTCAACAAAAACCTCGCCTATCTCATATGTGGTAGCGACTTTGTCCTGCGGAGTCACGAATTCGCCTTCCTCTGCCTCGCGCATTCCCATGACCACGTCTTTAGCGGCGTAGAGCGTAGTTTTGCGCAGTTCATTCGCGGCAAGTTCTTCCTCGCTGCGCGCGGTCTCGAGCTGATAGCGGGCGCTTTCGGTCTCCAGCTCTATCTGTTCCATTTTGGATTTGATGATCGCGCCTGCCTCGTAAAGCTTTTTGTGGATCTCTAGCTGTTTTTGCACCGAATTGTACGCAGCCTGAGCCGAATTGAATTTTGCCTTAGCATATGCGACCTTCAATTCCACGTCAGTCGAGTCGATGCCGGCTATCATATCGCCTTCTTTAATGCGCTCGCCCTCGCGGAAATATATCTTTTTTATAACGCCGTTTATTTCGAACTTAAGAGGGATCTCTGTGATGCCTTTAACACTGCCCATGACCGGCAGGATGTCTTTAAAATCCAGAGATTTAAGTTTAAGGGTGCGGACCTGCGGCAGAACAGGCTCTTCGGGCGCGGCAGGGGTCTTTTCGTCAGTCTCGGCAGGCGCCGGGGGCTGTTCTTGTTTTTTGCCAAGAAACGGTATCTTTTGCAGAAGCTGGGATATGCCTGAAACCGCGGAGGACGGGGGCGCGCCGGATTCTTTTTTGTGATCCGAGTACCATTTCATGACGAAATAGGCCAATAGGAAAACTATCCATAATCCTATCAGCAATCCGACTATCTTTTTCCCCATTAAAAAACCCCCTTAATTACTTCATTGTAAATGATTTCTGCTGTTTGTAAACTATTTTTTTATCAATCGAAAATCATAAAATATCAGATATGCGCCCGGGATAATGAAAAGCGTCAGGATAGTGGAGAAAGTCAGCCCGCCTATTACGATTATAGCCAGAGGCGCCCAGAGATTAGCCGATTCGCTTTTGTCGATCGCCATGGGGATCAATCCGAGGGTGGTTGTCAGCGTGGTCATCATGATCGGCCTTAACCGGTCAAGGGAGGCCTCGATGACTGCGCCGCGGACGTTTCCCATAAATTCGGGTTTTTGCCTCAGGAAATTTACGCGGTCGACCAGTACTATGGCGTTATTTACTACGATGCCGCCTAACATCATAGCGCCGATTAGAACGCCCATTCCGACAGGCTTGTTAACGATAAGCAAGGCTTCTATCGCGCCTATTGCAGCCAGGGGCACTGTTATGAGTATGATAAATGGCTGGGTAAGAGATTCAAAAAGGCTCGCAAGGACCATATAGACCAGGATAAGGCTGATAATGAGCGCAAACCCCAGCTCCCGCTGATTGCGCATCATTTTTTCATAAGTGCCGCCTATCTGCCAGAAATAATCTTTCGGCATTTTCAGGTCTTTGAGCGCCTCTTTGACTTTATCCGCAGCAGTGCCCAGAGCAACGCCGCCGGTGTTCGCACTTACCTGAACCATTCGCGCCTTGTTCTTGCGCCATATCTCGCTCGGGCCGAGATCGAATTTCAAATTCGCCAGCTGGGTAAGGTATACCATATACCCTTCGGGCGTGACAAAGGTAGTGCGCCGCAGCGCCTCGAAAGATTTTCTGAACTGTTCCTCAAGGCGGACGATCGTCTCGGTTTCCTTTGCCTCAAGGGCCTTGGGCGAAGCGTCGGTCCGCGGGATCTTCGCCATAGCCTGTTGTTCCAGAGACGAGGATGTGTCGAATGTCTGTTTGATCCTTACCAGAGGCTCTGTCTGGCCCCTGAAGCGGGTAGCTACAAGCCCGCGCGTGTTAGTATGAAGAGCCAGGGCGATAGCCTCAACGCTCAGGCCGAAATATGCGGCCTGCTTTTTATCGATGAACAAATGCAGTTCGGGCCGGCCTTCGCGCATCCTTATTTTCGTATCCGTGAACTTCTGGATACCCTGGATACGCTGAGCGATCTGTATTGCGAGGTTTTTGAGCTTGTCATATTCATAACCGAACAGCTCGATTATTATCTCTTTTGTGCCGACCTCTTCGGGTTCTTCATAATAAATAAACGCCGGGTCCATTTTTTCCGTATAAGGCCGCAGCTCGTTGATAAGCTCCGCTGTCGCTAATTTGCGCTGGGCAAAAGGGACCATTTCGACATATATCTTGCTCGACCAAGGCTCTATCTTTGCGGTCGCGGTTTTTATATCCGGGAATTTTTTGAGGATCTTTTCGACCTTCTGAACTACGGCATTCGACACTTCGAGTTTGGTCCCTGTGGGCATTTCGACAAACACCGTAAATTTGTTCTGTTCGGCGATTCCGATAAACTCCTTTTCAAGTTTTGCGGAATCCTGCAGAGCGCGAATAAATCCGATAGCCGCGAACACTATCAGGACATATCGCAGTGACAGAGAAAGCGATATGAAACTGCGGTAGAAGTTCGCGAAAAATGCCGCGATAGCGCGCACGAACATAATAAAAGGGTGGACCTGCGCGCTCGGGTCAACGGGAGTTTTGTTGCGTATGTTTATGCGCGAGGTGAGCATGGGCACAAGGGTCACTGCCGTCAATAGCGATGCAAACAGAGAAAAAGTGATAGTAAGCGCTATCCCCGAATACATCTTCTGTATTTCGGGGCTGATCCAGACAAGCGGCACAAAAGCGATCACAGTCGTAAGCGTAGAAGCAAATATAGCAAGCCCCATTTCATCCGCGCCTTCGATCGCAGCCGTCTTTTCCCACAGCTGAGGATTCGGATGCTGGGATGCGGCGAATCTATCGCGCTTTTTGAAAATATTGTCCAGCACGACTATAGAGTTATCTACGAGCATTCCCACGCCCAGGGCAAGGCCGCTCAAGGAGATTACGTTGAGCGATAGGCCGCAGAAATACATCAGCCCGAAAGTCAGCATGACGGATATGGGTATGCATGAACCGATGATGAAAACCAGGCGCAGATCGGCTAAAAATAAAAGGAGCACCGCTATGGAAAGAAGTCCGCCCGTGACAAGCGAAGATTGGACCTGATTTACTGCCTGCTGTATAACTTCCGCCTGGTTAAAGGTCAGGCTTATGGAAATGTCTTTTTCCAGCATCCTGCGAAGCTTTGAGATCTCCTCTTTGACAAGGCCGGATATTTTTACGGTGTTTGCAGTCGATTCCTTCTGGATATAAATGGATACTACGGGATTAGCGTTCATCCTTGCAAAAGACACAGGGTCCAGGTATGAATCTTTCACCGTTGCCACGTCTTTAACGCGGATCACAGAGCCCTGCGCCGTAGTAGCTATAGCCAGGCGGCCGATGTCGTCAAGGCTTTTAAACTCGCCGATAGTGCGGATGAGATATTTGTTTCTCATCCCCTTGATCTCTCCGGCGAGCGCGTTTTCGTTATTGAGGTTTATCAGGTCGACAACGCGGTTTATAGGCAGGCCGTACGACTGGATCTTGCGCTGGTCGACCTCTATGATGATCTTACCCTCGCGGCCTCCGGCCACTTCGGCGTTGGCAACGCCCTCGATGCGCTGGATGCGGTCCTTGACTTTTTCGTCCACTATCTTACGCAGGGCTTCGGGCGAGCGGATAGGGCTGGTCAGCGCGAGGATCATTATGGGCACGTCCATGTATTCGTATTTTGCCACAACGGGTTTTTCTATTTCCTGCGGGAGTTTGTTGCGGATCCGGTTGAATTTTTCCCGGACCTCGAGGTTTGCGAAGTCCATATTAGTTCCGGGCTCGAACTCGAGGATGATGGTGGCATTGCCTTCTTTTGAGATTGCTATTATGTCTTTAAGGTGGGTGACGCTTCCTACAGCTTCTTCGACTATCTTAGTGATCCGCTTCTCGACTTCCAGCGCGGGCATGCCGCCGCGCACGTCGATATTTATAGTTATATCGCCGAAGCTGACATTGGGCATCATCTCTACGGGGAGATTTTTAAAAGCAATGCTTCCCATCAGGATGACGCAGAGGAAAAACATCCACACGGCAATAGGCCGATTGACGCAATGTCTCGATGAGAGGAATCCCATATTATTTATTTAGTTCATACCACCGGCCGGGCCCTAAAGGTCCTTTGGCTACAAGAATTTTTTTGTCGACAAGCTCTTTCAGATCTCGTGCGGCAGTGGGGATTGATATATTGAGCATTTCGGCGTATTCCTTGCGGGTTACTCGCTCAAGGGTCTTTAATTTCTCTAAAAGCTCTGCCTGCCGGGGATTCAGCGCGCCCGGGCCTGCCGGAACTGCTTCAGCGCCCGCTGCAGCATCTGATCCGGGCTCGGGCATTTGCGCGCCTTCCTGAACGCCTGTCGGCTCATGGGTCAACGGCTTGACGGGGGGAAGGCTTTGTGTTTTCTCTTGCTCGATCTTTTCCTGCTCGATTTTCTGTTGTTTTATAAGCTCGTTGAGATCTTGTTTTTGTTTGTCGATCTGCTGCTTTATTTCCCCGAGCATTGATTCGCGCTCTCGAAGCTGCTGATTCATTTCGTGCAGTTCGTGTTCTTTAAGAGAAGATGATTCCCTGAACGCTTTTTGGTCCTGCTCTATCTGCCGGGAAAGAAGCTCAAGCCTCTTTTCTTCGTCGATAAGCTGCTGCTTCTTTTCCTGCAGCTCTTTTTCTTTCGCAGCAGGTATTTCTGCGGCCTTGTTTTTCGCCGCCAGCATCTCGGTCTGGAGGGCGTTTATTGAATCTTCTTTGTCTTTAAGCTGCTTCTTGATCTCGGTCAGCTGTTTTTCCTTATCGAAAGCCTGTGACGTAAAGCTGGCTTGCTGGTTATGCACCTGCTGTTCCAATTGTTTGAATGAAGATTCTTTCTCCTGGAGCTGCTTTCTAATAGAAAGCAGCTGGCCTTCTTTTTCGTCGATAAGCCTCCGGAGTTCGGCGGTTTGCGTGCTTTCAATGACAGGCACGGGAACAGCGTCCAGAGCCTGTTCCTGCGTCAGGCCGGTTTCGGCCCGAATAGTCTGCGCGGGCGTTGTTTCTTCAACGGCCTCCATGTTGAGGCTGTCCGTTTTTCTGAAAAATGGTATATTGCTGAGCTGGTTTTCAACGACCACATATAAAGCCGGTATAAACACGAGAGTCAGGAACGTGGAAGATATCAACCCGCCAAGCACGGTGAGTGCCAGAGGCGCTTGAAGCTCGGCTCCTTCTCCCAGGCCCAATGCAAGAGGCAGCAGGCCTAATATGGTGGTCCCTGAAGTCATAAGTATCGGTCTGAGCCGCGTTTTTGCCGCTTCAAGGACAGCATCCTGCGCAGTATATCCTTCTTTGCGAAGGGCATTGACGAATTCTATTAAAACAATGCCGTTATTTACCGCGATGCCGCCCAGCATGATTATGCCCAGATATGCTACGACGCTTAAGGATGTGCGCGTGATAAACAGGCAGAGCGTGACGCCGATAAGAGAGAGGGGCACGGTAAACATGATCAAAAGCGGCTGCCACAGGGATTCGAACTCGGCGGCCATGATCATGTAAACCAGAAGTATTGCCAGGCCCAGCGCGAACGCAAGGCTTGAGAACGATTCCTTCATCTTTTCCTGTTCACCCGTCAGATCCACGCTGTATTCGATCGGTATGTGGTTCTTGCGCAGGGCCGATATCCTGGCGTCAATATCTTTTGCCACATCGGCGAAATTGCGCTTGAATATATTGGCGGTGACGACTATGCTTCTTTGCTGGTCGATGCGTTTGATCTCAGTCGGTCCGCGGCCTTTCACAAGCGTGGCCAGGTTCGACATAGCCACGTCAACGCCGGTCGGCGAATGGATCAAAAGCCTTTGAAGCGTGCCGAAATCGCTTCTATCCTTTTGCCGCAGCCGAACGCGGATATCCACGTCTTCCTCGACGTTCTTTTCCTTGAACTTTGTAGCGACATAGCCTTTGAGGGCTACCTGTGTCGTGACTGCGATATCGCGCACGGACAGGCCGTAAAGCGACGCCTTGTCTTTTAAAATAATGAGTTTTGTTTCAGGGCTTGGCTTGGCCATTGTGGTTTTTACGCCGTATAACCCGTCTATCTGTTTGAGCTGGCTCTGCATAAGGTTTGAAAAACTGACAAGCTTATTTAAGTCAGGGCCTTTGATCTCAAGGACAACAGGCGCGCCTTGTTCTATAGCCGAGCCGAGGGATGTCCCCTGGGCGATATATTCCATATCCGCGTCTTCAAGAGAGTCTTTGTCGAGAGATGACTTGATGGTCTGTATTGTCTCGTCCGTAGAATGTCTGTAGCGGCTGCTTTTTTTCTTCAGGTTAACCAGTATCTGCGCCTGATGGCTTCCCAGCGTCTGGAGCGCGCTTTTTTCCGGAGAATCCTTTTCCTCGCTTGAGCCGATATTCACGGTGCAGTCTTTTGTCTCGGGCAATGAAAGGATGTTTTTTTCTATTTTGCGGCAGACTTTATCCGTTATCTCAAGGCGCGTGCCGGGAGCAAGATCGACCTTGATTATGAACTGGCGCTGGTCGACTTTGGGCATGAATTCCCGGTTAAGAGACAGAAGTAACAGGACGCTCATGGCGAACAGTATTGCAATACTTCCTATAACAAGGAATTTATTGTCCAGAAGGACCGCAAGCCAGTCCCTGAATTTTGTCGTGTATTCATTGGTATAATGTTCGACCTTTTCCATGATTCGCTCGTCGCGCTTGGATTCGCCGCAGACAAGCGTCAGCACCGGCACCAGCGATATGGCGACGACTATTGACGCGAACAGCGAGAAACAGATGGTAAAAGACAGCTGTTTGAATATCTGGCCCGCTATACCTACGACAAAAATAAACGGCAAAAATACCGCAACGTTTGTCAGAGTCGAGCCCCAGATCGCCGAGGTCATTTCGGTAGCCCCGGCGATGATGGAATTTACGAAACTTTCCTTAAGCTCGTGGCGGTGCCTGAAGATGTTCTCTATTACGATATTCGCGTTGTCCACGACCATGCCGACCCCCAGAGCCAGGCCTCCCAGGGACATCATGTTGAGGTTTATGCCCATAAAATACATAAGCACGACCGTTGCTGTTACGCACAGAGGTATGGCAGCAGTTATTATGAGGGCGGCCTTCAGTTCCCAGAGGAAAAAAAACAGCACGATAAATGACAAAACGCCGCCCTGAATGCCGGCGTCCCTGACATTTCCGATAGCGCTGGAAATAAAGACGGACTGGTCATATGTCATCTGTATCTGAACGCCTTTAGGCAGTTTTGTTCCCAGAAGTTTTGCGATCTCGCTCTTTATACCTTTGACGACATTGAGGGTGTTCGCCCCTGATTGTTTGCGGATTACCAGGGATACATTGTCTTTGCCCATATAGCGGGAAATGCTGGTTTTCTCCTTGACAGTATCCTTTACGGTAGCGATATCCTTTAAATAAATGAGCCTGCGGCCTTTTTGCTCTTCCTCTTCCTTTTCTTTTAATGTCTGGGCTTTTTCTTCGGGTATATCTAGAGCGGCCGGCGTGTCTTTTATTTCTTCGATTTTTTGATACTCTCCCATGGTGCGGATCAGGTATTCGTAGAAGGCCTCTTTTATGGTGCCTGCAGGATAATTGAGATTCGCGGCTTTGAGGCTTTCAACGATGGAAACGATCGATACCTGGGACGCTCGAAGCCTCGGCTGGTCAATCTCGACGAGTATTTCGCGCTCTTCGCCGCCTGTGACAGTCGCGCTTGCCACGCCCTCTACCTTTTCCATGGCATCCTTGATATATTTGCGGGACATTTCGCGCAGGTCAAGCGGGGTCATGGGGCCAGTCACAGCGAGGTTGGCGACCGGCAGGTCGAACGGGTTATATTTCATGACTATCGGGTCTTTTGCCTCGCGCGGAAGCCTCTCTTTAATAAGGTCTATTTTTTCCCTGACGTTGAGGGCCGCGAAGTCCATGTTAGCGCCCCAATTGAACTCTACCATTACCAGGGAAGACCCTTCTTTTGAGATGGAGCTGATGCGCTTTACGCTGTTGACCGTGCCCACGGCTTCTTCGACGATCTTTGTGATAAGGGATTCGATTTCTTCGGGAGCGGCGTTTTCGTATGAAGTGACTACGGTTATCTGCGGGTAAGTTATGGAAGGAAAGAGCTCCTGAGGCAGTTTAACCCATGAGATCAGGCCGAACAGGATGACTACAAGGAAGCACATCAGGATGAAAATCGGGCGTTTAACCGAAAAACTGGCTAAGCTCATGGATTTTATTATAACCTATCAAATAAAAAAAGCAAAACAAAAACGACGGATAATAAGGGATTATCTTTACTCTTTTGTGACAGTTATGAACATCGCTTCGCTGCGGATCTCGTTGCGGGTATAGACAACGGTCACCCGCTGTCCGGGTTTGAGGTTTTCGGCAAGCAGGGGGGAGGGCTCTGTCTGTCCGATCTTCTTGACTATGCGCGTATCGGCCGTGATAATGACGGTCAGAGATTTAAGAGGGCTGGTTCTGTCCGCGTTCTGGACATCGATTGTCTTGGGCACGGATTGTATATTACAAGATTTTATCCTGCCGTATATCTCTCCCATGATTCCCTGTTTCCGGACAGCCTGCTCTGCGGCCCTGAGAGCTTTTTGCCCAGCAGCGACATCGGGCAGGGGGGCAGGTATTGTTTCATCGGATTCCGCGGCGCTGTCTATAGAAAGGACGTCGAAAACGTGATACCTTATGCAATTTACCTTTGTCGACGTTTTCTTGTTGCCTTTTGCATCAGCTTCAACGCTGGTTTGCTGTTTGCAGGATACATTGCTTTTTCCGTCCAGAGATCCGGTAAGCGTCACTATAATGCGGGGGTTTTTATCGGAAGAAATGGCTTTCAGGTTGTCCAGAAGGTCTCCGATAAGAAGATATGCCTTCGAGTTTTTGGCGTGCAACACGACCCATTCGGATTTGCCATGCTTCTGTAAAAATATTTTGCCTGACAGGGTCAAAGCCGGATCAGCCTTAGGCGCGGGCTGGCACAATCCCGCGCACACCGGCATGGAAAATAAACAAGCCGCGGCCAGGAACAGCAGGATAGGTGATCTTTTGAGCAGGCTTTTTATTGTCATTATTGTAACCGATTATAACATAGGGATTTGCTGTAGGTCAATACTTTTATGGTGGGTTTTTACTTATACAGAAAATGGTGGAAATGCATGCCGAAATTCCGCTCGAATCTTTCGATCTGCCTGTTGATCCGGTCCCTGCGTTCTTTGTTTGCCCTTCGGAAATCCTCGATCTGTTTTTCGATCTCGGCTTGCTGCTGGCGGACCTTTTTATGAAAATCCGATACCGTCTCGTCGCTGTCCCTCTGGCGCTCCTTGGCAGCGCGGTTGTATCTAAGTATGCGATTTTCCATATCTCTCTGACGCTCTTCGTTATACACGGGCAGTATTTTGCGGACATCGGAATCGGCATTTTCGCCCGAGAAGCTGCTATCCGATCCTTCCCGGGAATCGCTTTCGGAATCTTCCAGCAATTTGTCGTTTGCAGATTCAACGCCGCGTGCCGCAGACTCAATATCAGATGAGGAACTGGACGCGTCGCTGGTCAGCTCCCAGTCGTAAGTTTCGCTGGCCAGATACCAGCCCAGGACGTCGTCGAACTTGAACTCGGCGTTGTAATTGGTCATCGTATATGTCCAGGTGCCGCCGTTGTCGTCGACGGAGACTGAAGTGCCCGTGCAGGTCTGCGATATGCCTGTGCAAACGCCGTTGGCGTCGCGCGAGTATGTTTTGACGGTGGTTCTCTGTAGCTCGTATTCATAAGTGGTGACTTCGTGAGAGGTTGATTTGACCTGGCCCTCGACTGTGGTTGTCGTGTCTGTTACGGTCTCTGAAGGAAGCGCCTGGGCGTTCTTGATTATATACGACGTGGTGGAAGTGGAAGTATAGCTGCCGCCTGAGCCGCCGTAAGCGTCGCTTGCGAGCGTGCCTGTAGTAGTGGAAGTGCCTGAAGCGCTCTGGAGCCTGCCCGCATCGTCGTATACATAGTCTACTCTGGAATTGGTAACGGAAGAAGAGCCGTCAGTGCCCTGGGTTGTACTCGTGGATACGGAATAATCCACCTTGAGCGATCCGCCTTTCCAGGTCTGAACGACATAGCTTTCCTGGGTGGTGGTGCTGGTGTTTGTCTTTGACTCGCCGCCGTCATCGGTCGTCGAGGTGGTCTGTGTGACCGTTTTAGATCTTTCAGTTGACAGATAGCATACGCCGAAGGCGTTGTAAAAGTTCTCCACGTGCTTGACGCTTGAAATGATCTTTGTCTCGATGTCCGTGGAGGTTTTTGTGTCAGCGGCAAACACGCACGCCTGGCCGAGCGCCAGAAGCGCGGCCAGGGTGCTTTTTATCAGTTTTAATGAGGTTTTATTTACCACTGTTTTATTTATCCCTTTTATTCTTCTTCTTCATAATCTTCGCCGTCGTCTGTATCATTGCTTGTTGACGGTTTTTCGCTCAATTCCCAGTCATAGGATTCGCTGGCCAGATAGAAGCCCAGTACGTCGTCGAACTCGAACTCGGCGTTGTAATTGGTCATGTTATATGTCCATGTTCCGCCGTTGTCGTCGACAGATACCGAGGTGCCCGTGCATTCCTGTGAAATACCGGTGCAAACGCCGTTGGCGTCGCGCGAATATGTCTTAACAGTGGTTCTCTGTTCGCTGCCGCCGTCCGTCATGGTTGTGGAGCTGTTTGAGACTTCTTTCATCAGATGCCATGTTCCGCCGATGAGCTCGTATTCAAATGTCGTGGTTTCAGTGGAAGTTGATTTGACCTGTCCTTCAACGGTTGAAGTTGTATTTGTTACGGTTTGCGAAGGAAGCGCCTGGCCGTTTTTGATTATGTAAGAGGTTGTCTGATCCGATACATAGCTGCCGCCCGAACCGTCGTAAGCGTCGCTTGCAAGCGTGCCTTCCGTATGCGCTTTGCCTGAAGCGCTGACCAGCTGGCCGCCCGCGTTGTATACATAGTCCACTCTTGAATTGGTTACGGACGAAGAGCCGTCAGTGCCCTCTGTGGTGCTTGTGGATTCGGAATAATCAACCTTGAGCGATCCGCCTTTCCAGGTCTGCATTACAAAGCTTTCCTGGGTGGTGGTACTGGTGTTTGTCTTTGATTCGCTGCCGTCATTGGTGTTGGATGTGGTCTGCGTGACCGTGGTCGAATGCTCGGTAGACGTATAGCATACGCCGAACGCGTTATAGAAGTTCTGCACGTGCTTTACGCTCGAGATGATCTTTGTGTTGATATCGGTCGAGCTGGTGTTATCTGCGGCAAATGCCGCGGTCTGGCCCAGCGCCAGCATCAGCGCCGCCACTGCCGTTATTACTTTCCCTGCCTTCTTTGAAGTCAGTGTATTCATTTTCCCCTCCTTAAAGTGAAAGTATCCGGTTAATTGTAGCTATTTCTTTCTGCGCAGCGTCAATCACATGCCAGAAAAATCCCGACCCCTCGGAATTCCAGCACTGCGCGAAACCGTAGGCGTTGATGGCAATGTTAAAATGCCCCAGCGCCTTTAGATAATCGGTTTTCTGATCTATGCAGCCAAGCAAATACTCGGCTGTTCCAACATCGTTTAAGGCCCAGTACTGCGCTGCTGTTTCTTTGGGCGCGAAATCTGAAAGCTCATCCTGCTGCGCTTTTGCCTCGTCGGCGTAGCGCGAAACGATCTCCTCCAGGAACAGAGAGGCGTTTTCCAGATCGTTTTCGTTGTAATATTTCCAGGCCTCAGAAAGAAGAGCTTCTGAGCTGGTGTATGCCGACAGATCAGCGGCCTGCTGCCCGGAGGCGTTTGTATCGCTGTTACCCGTCTTTGTGATCGGGCTGCCCGTGTCCGTTATGGTATTGACCGCGACCGCAGCTTCGTCATAAGTCTTTATTTCGTCGATTTTTGTCTCAAGCGGCTTATCCAGCTTGATTTCATAGGATACGGTTGTCTGCGTTGTATAAGGATTATTGAAGCTTTTCTCTTCCGAATATTCCCAGCCGGTTTCCGTGCCTTTTCCTATTACCTGGGAAAGATATCCTTTTTCATTATATGTATACGTTGTAACCATTGTTTTTGCCGTGGCATGCTCTCCTGTTGAGTCCATGAGAGGCTGTTGTATGAGGGACGTTTCGCTGGCCTCGAGGATCTTTACCATATTGTTTACAAGCCCGTAGGAATTCTTTGTTTTGGACTCTACTGTCGTTGTGACGGTAGTGCTGTCCGGGGCGTAATATTCGGTATTAGATACGGCTTCTGCGACGACGGGGCTTCCGGAGATTATTTCGTACGTCGAAGCAGTAGTGCCTTTATACTCATTGCCCTTGAACAGGGTCGAGACTACATCCGCTTCGGCGACCACTATCCTTTCATTCGTTTGAGGATCCACATACGAATATTCATAGACAGTGTTGCCGTTGGCGTCTTTCGAAGGAGTGCGGGAAAGAGCGCGGCCGCCAGG
>JALOQI010000088.1 GCA_025453435.1 Candidatus Omnitrophota bacterium | reverse complement strand
AACTCAATACCTTTGCGCGCCTTAATTCCCTTGCGGTAATAATGCTTGATCTCGCGCATTTCGCTGACAAGGTCTGCTGCGGCGATCAGCGCTTTTGGCGCGTTCCGTCCCGTAAGTACGAGCTCTATATTCTGAGGAGCGCAATCGATCAATTCAAGAACCTCCTCTATTTTGATCAGTTTAACGTCAAGGGCGCAGATGATCTCATCTAAAATGATCACAGCATGCTTGCGGCTTTTGATGACAGCTCTGATTTTTTCTAACCCTTTTTGCGCAAGCTCTATATCGATCCTCGAAGGTTCCCTTTTGATGAAACATCCCCTGCCGAATTGCTCAACTTGAATACTTTTGATCGCTTTAAGGCAGAGCAATTCGCTGTAAGGCTTACCTTTAATAAATTGACAGATGTAAACCTTTTTGCCTGCGCCGGCAGCCCTTATTGCAAGCCCCAAAGCTGCGGTCGTTTTACCTTTTCCGTCGCCTGTGTATATATGTATCATTGCGTTATTGTCTTCCAGCCCATTATTCCGGCTGCGCAAAGGGCTATCACAATAAGCCCGGCGGCTAGTATGCCCAGGATACAGCCCAGCAGGCCGTAGCGGAATTTCATTTTCAAAAGCGTGGCGGCAATCGTTCCGCTGTAAGCTCCTGTCATCGGAAGCGGAATGCCGACGAATAGCACCAAAGAATCGCGCAAAAATTTTCAGCTTTCGCAGCCGTTCAGACACAGGTTTAAACAAAGACAACATCGGTATAACAGGGATCGCGTTTCCCGCAACCGACAGCCAGAACGCCTTTTGAAAACTCATCCCGAACGCAAGCGCCAGCGGTATCGCTCCCCTTAATTCCGAGATCGGCAGCGCAGCAACGATCATCACCACTATTTCTTTAGGAATTCCCTGCATCCATTGCACAATAGTTTCAACCATTTTTTATCCCGTATTTTCCTATCAGCGGCACGAACACGCATCCGCACAGCCGCTCAGCTTTTAATTCACCGTTTTCTTTTTGCGCAACCTCCTGGCCGAATAGTTCGCCGCGCGGATATACTATCCTTCCGCCCTCTCTCAATTGCTCGACAAGAGTCTGCGGCACTTCAGGCGCAGCAGCTGTGATGATTATCCTGTCGAACGGCGCTTCTTCTTCATATCCAAGCGTTCCGTCGCCGGTCTTAATTCTGACATTCGCAATCTTTAAACTGTGCAGCAGCTTGTGCGCGCTCTCGGCAAGCTCAGGCAGCCGCTCGATGCTGTACACTTCCCTTGCCAACTGCGCAAGTATTGCAGTTTGATAACCTGAGCCCGTGCCTATCTCAAGCACTTTCTCCTTGCCTACAAGCTGCAGCGCTTCAGTCATCAGCGCGACAATATACGGTTGGGAAATCGTCTGCTTCAACCCGATCGGCAAAGGCCTGTCTTCATACGCGTGCGGCTTTTGATTGTCAGGCACAAAATTTTCGCGCTCAACCTGTCTGAATGCCTCAAGCACGCGGCTGTTCTTGATCCCGCGCTGCGCGATCTGATCCTCGACCATCTCCGATCTTAACTTCTTGTAATCCATTATTCAGCGGCGTTTTCGCAAAGGCTTGATCTTTTTGGTCCGCTCGTGAAGGTATTTAAAGAACCGGAGCGTATCCCTCACAGGGTGTATATGGCTTCGTTCGTTGGCGTAAACTGTCTGAACAGGCACTGACGCGATCGCGAATCCCGCGCGGCTGGCCTCTATGAGCATCTCTGATTCTATCTCGAAATTCCTTGTCTGCAGTTTGATCTTCTGCAAAACCGGGCTTTTAATAAGCCTGAACCCGCACTGGCTGTCAGGTATGCGCTGTTTTGTTATTATCGATATTACCCAGGACATGAATTTATTGGTCAATATTCTGATCCTTGGCATATTTTCGGTTTTTGTCATGCGGTTGCCGATGATTATTCCGTATGCCGGTGATCTTGCAGCTGAAAGGAACGCGGGTATATCCAGGGGTCTGTGCTGTCCGTCGCCGTCCATGGTCAGGACCGCTTCGTAGCCTTTTTTTACTGCGTAATCGAACCCTTTGACCAATGCCGCGCCTTTGCCGAGATTCTGGTCGTTTCGCAGGACGATCGCGCCGAGGTCTATGGCCAGCTTGAAAGTGTCGTCGGTCGAGCCGTCGTCAATGACTATGACATCCAGATCCTGTTTGTTGATCTCCTGCAGGAGGCTGCGTATTCCGTCTGCTTCGTTATGGGCCGGGATTATGACTGCGGTCTTCATTCTTTCCAGAATTTGCGGAACATATACCACTGCTGGGGATATTGCCTGATATATCGTTCTATGACCGCTGCGCATTTGAGCGTGACGGTTTCAATGGTATCGCCGTCAGTTGACTCGATCGGTTTTTCCATATGCAGAGTGTAAGTGTCGTCGGGGTTGCGTATCATGAATCCCGGAAGTATGAGCGCACCTGTTTTAAGAGCAAAACCGGCCGGCCCTTTCGGAAGATATGTTTTCTTTCCAAAAAAATCCACGACCACCCCTGCCTCATTGCTGTAGTCCTTGTCTCCGACGAGCGCGACCATTTTGTTTTCTTTAAGCAGGTTCAGGCACATCCTGGCCGCCTTGCCGAACTGGATAACATGCACGCCTTTACTTTCCCTGCGGTCATTAAAAAAGTCATTGATCTTTTTATTTTTATGCGGCAGCGCGACAGCCCAGAACGGATATCCCAGAGCGCCGAATACAAGGCCCCCAAGCTCCCAGTTGCCAAGATGCGCCGTTAGCATTATAACGCCTTTTTTCTCAACCATCGCCTGGTCAATATACTGCTTGTTCTTTACCGTAACATAGCGGTTGACGTATTTTTCATTGATGATCGGAAATCGGAAGAAATCGACAAGATATTTGGCGAAATTCCTGAACATCCTGATCCTGATCCAGCGGATCTCTCTGTCGGTTTTATCCGGGAATATAGCTTTTAGATTGTCGAATGTATATTTGCGGTCTTTATCGGCGAATATATAATGCAGGTCTGAAAGAAATACAGCCAGAGCATAAGAGAATTTCAGCGGCAGGTGCATCACGACCCAGTATCCGATCTTATAGAGGAGATAATTGATCATGAGAAGAAATTACAGGCTAAGAGCCAGTTTTGCGATATCCATCGCTGCGTTGGGTTTGGCTAAATGCCCTGCAGCCTCGGCCATGCTTTTAAGTTTATGGCTGTCCGTGAACAGGTCTTCTATCAGATGCGTGACCTGTTTAGGTTTGGTTATGCGAATAGCGGCTTTTTTGCCGGTCAGATAAACGGTGTTACTCTCCTCCTGGCCCGGTATCGGCCGCAGGATCAGCATCGGAAGCTTTTTTGAGAGCGCCTCGGACGTCGTGATGCCGCCCGGCTTGGTCACTATCGCATGCGAAATCGTCATGAGCTCATTTACGTTATCGACATATCCGAGCAAATGGATCTTTTTTTTGTATTTTTTTATTTTTTTCTTCAGGGATTTGTAGAGTTTTTTATTAGTGCCTGTGACGATTATTTCCTGAAAATCGGATTTGACTTTCTCAAGCGCTTTGACTATTGTTTTTATCGGGCCCAGGCCCTGGCCCCCTCCCATGATGAGCACTGTTTTTAAATCGGGATTTAAGTTGAGTTTGTGATAAACCTTATCTTTGTCAACTGGTACGTTGAACTTAGGGTCGAACGGAATGCCAAGCGGCTTTATTTTTTCCGCCGGCACGCCTTTTAATATCAGCCTTTTGGATACTTCTTCGGATGGCGTTATATACAGGTCAACGGCGTCATATACCCAGTATGAGTGAGGAATGTAATCCGTCAGCACGGCGATAAGTTTAATATCGGAACCGCATGTTTTTTTGTAATCAGCCACCATCCCGCACGGGAACGCCTGCGTGCAGATAACAATGTCAGGGGTGAACTTTTCGAAAAGCCGGGCGAATTTCGGCGTATTCATCTTGTGCACGGCGTTTTTTATTTTATCCAGCCTTTTCTTGACCTCAGGGTTGTCATATATCATATCCCAGAGCTTCGGCGTCCTTTTGATAACCGTAGTATATATCTGATTCACTATCTGTTCGGAAATAGGATTGGTGTACCGGAAAGCGTTAATGTTGAGCGTCTGGGTTTCAGGCG